>NZ_JBGCDL010000188.1:0-8283 GCF_045105435.1 Kordia sp.
AATTCAACTTCATCGCCTTCGCGAATTTCGTCTACTAAACCTGAAATGTGTACAAAGTGATCCTTTTCAACTCCTTCTTCAGTGATGAATCCAAAACCTTTTGTGTCGTTGAAAAATTTTACTGTTCCTTTACTCATTGTAATGTAATTTAATATATTTTTTAATTCTGCAAAGATGACCCCATTAATTTGATTTACAAGGAATTAATTCATAAAATTTTATATTTAGTTAAAAAAAACCATAAAAACCTATGTAATATGCTGTTTTAGAGCGCGTATACTATTTATAAGACGATTTAAAAGTGTGTTTATTTTTGTATAATAGAGTGCTTTACAACTCAAATATTGGCGTTCGGGTAATCCAAAAAGCCTTTTTCTCCTGTTGTATAGAATGTTTCTGCATCCCAATCTGACAAAGAAATTCCATGCTCAAATCGCGCTACCAAATCCGGATTTGAGATATACGGTTTTCCAAAAGCAACCAAATCGGCTTCATTCGCTTCTAAAACTGCATTTCCTTTCTCAAAAGTAAAATCGGTATTAATCATTAACGTTCCGTTGTATAATGGTCTAAAATGTTTCGCAATACCTGTGACGGCATGCGGAACTTCAGAAACATCTGAAAATGGTTCGGACAAATGCACATACGCCAAATCATATGCGTTTAGTTTTTTGATAATGTATTCAAACGTAGGAATCGTTTCCGCATCAATCGTAATTCCTGCCATTGCCGAATGCAAAGACGGATTGAATCGTACACCAATCTTCTGTTCGGGCATTGCTGTTTTCATCGCGTCAAGCGTTTCAAAGAAAAATCGTGCGTTATTTTCAATGCTTCCTCCATAACTATCCGTACGAGTATTGGAACAGTTTGTAAAAAACTGATGAAATAAATAGCCGTTTGACGAATGCACTTCCACGCCATCAAAACCAGCTTCCAACGCGTTTTTTCCAGCGTTTACAAAATCTTGAATCGTGCTGTCAATATCTGTTTGCGTCATTTCGCGCGGCGTCACCGTATCTTTAAAACCATCTGGCGTGTACGATTTTCGATTCGGATTTATGGCTGATGGCGCAACTGGCAATTCTCCATTATGAAAATCGGGATGCGAAATTCGTCCAACATGCCACAACTGTATAAAGATTTTCCCGCCTTTATCATGTACACGTTTCGTCACTTTCTTCCAACCTTCTACTTGTGCTTTTGTATAAATTCCTGGCGTGTGAATATACCCGACAGCTTCTTTAGAAACTTGTGCTCCTTCTGTAATGATTAATCCAGCGGAAGCTCTTTGTTCATAATAGATTCCGTGTAATTCGTCCGTAGGAATATTTCCTTTATTATTGGCACGACTGCGCGTCATTGGCGCCATAATCACACGATTTTTAAGCTGTAAGTTTTTAGAAGAATATGGTTGTAATAGAAGTTTTTTAGACATGCGATTTCAATTTTTTTATAAAAATACAACATGTCGTAACCAATTATATTAATCTATGTCAAATTTATACTAAAACGCAGCATTTACAAGTGTTTCAATCTTTAAAACGGATTCTTGATTAAATTGTTTTTTATAGTTTTCAATCACATACGCAATTGCAATACTATCTTGTTTTGTGCCTTTATTGAGATAAATAATCAGTTTTGAATTTTCTGAAACGGTTTTTCCTTGCGGATTCGTCCAAAAACCTTCAGAATTTAATTCTGTATAGCCAGAAAACTTTTTGTTAAGATACATAGCTTTAAAAGTATTCCATTCCTGTTCCGTGACAATTCCATTTTCCTTTGAAAGACCAAAATACAATTCCGTTTTGATATGGTTTGATTGAAATTTTGTAGCACTACAAGAAATAAAGGACAATATGATTACAATGAGAAAGAATGATTTTAAGTAGATTTTCATGCTTTTTTTAAATATTTAATGCAATTCGCAGTGAATGTACTAAATTAAATTGAGATATTTTCTTACATTTAGAAACATTAAATAATTAACCTAACCACATTTATCCATGAATTCATCTTTTATTAATAATGCGCCTAATGATTTAAAAATTGTCAGTTTTGGAGATCCGTTGTATCATTATGCGCGTGTCATTTCTAACACACGTTTTGGTCACATGCCAGCAAATATAGCGTATTGCGCAAGTGTTGATCACGTTTCATATTGCATTAAATATTGTAATGAGAATACGGTTCCTTTTCGAGTTCGCGCTGGCGGACATCAACATGAAGGAATGTGTTCTGCCAATAAT
Source organism: Kordia sp. (assembly GCF_045105435.1). Lineage (GTDB taxonomy): Bacteria > Bacteroidota > Bacteroidia > Flavobacteriales > Flavobacteriaceae > Kordia. The sequence continues at coordinate 2,250 of NZ_JBGCDL010000188.1, forward strand.
GTCATTATTATTGATGTATCTGAAATGAACAAACTTCCAAAATTTGATGCACATACTGAAACACTTTGGATTCCCGCAGGAAAACAATTAGGTCAAGTGTATGACGAATTAGGAGAAAAAGGAAAAACAATTCCTGGTGGCGGCTGTCAATCTGTAAATGTTGGCGGACTTACACAAGGCGGCGGTTGGGGAGTTTCCGTTCGTAAATATGGATTAACTTGCGATTCTGTTACCGATATTGAAATTGTATTAGCATCTGGAGATGTTGTCATTGCAAATGCACATCCTGATAATGAATATTCAGACTTGTTTTGGGCGTTAAAAGGCGGCGGCGGTGGAAATTTTGGTGTCGTAACACGTTTTAAATTTAATTTAGTTTCAATTCTTCCGGTAACCACTAATTTTAGATTGCGATGGGAAGAACCCGAAGAAGTAAAAGCCGTTGTTACGAAATGGGCAGAATTACATGCCGAAATAGGCGGAATTGACGAAAGACTTTCTGCTACTTGCACAATGATTATTGTAAAATCGGAAGTTCACGGACGTATGGGCGGAAAATTTTATGGTGATAAAGTTGAATTACTCAACTTACTAATAGAATATTTTGGCGTTTTAGTTGTGAATAAAGTTGTTCCAGAGACGTTTACGGAAACTCCAAAAGGATATTCGGATTCACAGAAACAAGAAAAAATGCTATCAAAATCTATGTTGAGCGCTGCTACTGCAACAACATTTGAAGCAGCAGCATTTAAGTCGTATGCAACAAGTCAACGTGAATTGATTGATTTTATAAACCCAACAGGTAGCGTACAATACGTAGACAACGAAGGAGAAAAATGTAAGAAACTCGATTTAACTGTTTTACCCGATAGTCCTCCAGGTTCAACCTGTGACAGACCACATCCGCATAAAGTATCGTCTAGTTTTCCAAAAGACAAGATAAACCACGAGGAATTGGTAAAAGCAATTTATGACTACTTAAAGCAATCTTGTTATTATGCCGATGTTAACATGTACATGAGTTTTCATTGCATGGGCGGCGCAGTTACTAGAAATGCTGGGAATAACGCTTTTGGATATGCGCATAAACCGTATATGCTACAAATACAAGCTTGGTGGGACGATGTTACCAATGCTTTCACCAATGAAGGAAGAAATACTGTATATGTAAAATGGGTTAAAGATTTTAGAGAATCTATAGCTGAATATACAGAAGGTTCTTTTATTAATTTCGTCGATAAAACCTTGGTTTCTGATATTAAAAATGATGAAAATCGGCTGAAATTGCTTGGAATCTATTATACCGAAAAGAATTTGAACAAATTGCGAAAAATTAAAACAAAATACGATGCTGATCAATTGTTCAATTTTGAAATGAGCATTCTACCTGAATAACATAAAAAGCGATCATTCCAAGAATAGTAGAATGATCGCTTTTTCCATTTTTTTATTTGAATAATACAAGCATGCATATCTTGCGAGGTTTAATTTCTAAAGAAGTGATAGGACCTATTTTTCTTTCAATTTCTCTTTTCCTTTAAATACATTACTTATTTCAAAATAATAAACTTTCTTTTCTCGGTTTTTATCCACAACTTCCATTCGGTCACAAATTCCGCCAGCAATACTTTGATTATCTAATTCAACTCCGAGCATATTTAAAATAAAATATTCCTCAGATATTTGAATGACTGATCAACCACTTTGGCAAGATTTTCCATCTCCAGTATTTACTATTGATTTTAAAAGTCCAAATTGAATTGTTTTATATTTTTTAGCATTTATAGTATCTCCAACAAGTTTATAAGTCTGTCTTAATATTTTATGAGCAATCATACTTGTGTAGTCAATACTCAACATTTTTCTTGTTGTAGTAATAATACTATCGTATGCTGATTTAGACATTTGCCTATACATTTCTTTTTCAAGTTTGTTAAATTCAGATCTTTTTTCAGATGCAATTTTAAACTGTTCACTTTCTATAAAACTTTCTCTGAATAATTTATAATCAATGTCCGTTTTTCCATTTTCTAGCATTTTCACGGTTTTACTATAATTATCATCAAATTCAGGAACCTTTATTTCAGTTTCTGTTTGTCCAATTATATTATTGAAATTGAAAAGAAATAGTACGATTATAAAAAAATGTTTAATCATAAATAGGATTTTTTAGCTTGAACGGAACATGAGTGTGAGTTTATAAAAAACTATAATTCAGATAGTTTACTCTTTCCAACCCCAAGGTGCTTTTGGAGTTTTGACAGGTTTTGTAATATCCATAACGACTTTGAAAACGCGATCGGTTCCTAAACGTCTTAAATTATAGGTAAATGTTGATTCGTTAATGGTAATCCACCAAACATTGGTTGCCGCGCCAGGAATCATTTTTTGTGTTTTCGCATCCGCAGAAAATACTTGAATGTCTGCTTTTCCAGTATTTGTAGTTGTTCCACCATAAAAATTGATTTTATCTTCGGAACCATCTTCATGGCGGTGATCGTGTTTTAGCGTGATGCGATCGTTTTTATACGTTAAAATCCATGTGCGCGATTTATCTTCTCCCACAAAAAAAGGAATCTTCATTTCGGTTTCAGAACATTTACGAACATGCATTGTCAATGTTTTTCCTCCAAAATCTTTATCTTCTTTCGGAAGTGCTAAAGTGCCTTCATAAGCTTTTCCACAATGTTTTTGCAGCGTATTCCAGAATTTTTTGGCTGGCGTTATTTCTTGCGAAAGCGCATTAAAAGAGATACAACAAGCAAGTATTACTAAAAGTTTTAGTTTAACGATCATAAAATGTGATTTGGGTTTAAAGATAGGTATTTCTATAGTAGGTGACTTATATCGAATTCCAAATATCTAAATACATTTTCCAATCAGCTCCTACTCTTTTCCAAACAATTACATATTTTCCTTTCCATGAGCTTTTTTCACCGTTGGAACGAACTGTTGTACCTTCATAATATCCGTGATCATACGCTGTGTCATCAACTACAGTAATTTCAACAGGCGTTATTTTATGATTCATCGTTTGTACACCTTCTGGCAACTGCCAATACTTTTGAATGTTTGCAACGCCAACAATAATATCGCCGCTTTGTGGAAATATTTTGGCGTCTTTAGTATAAGAAGCAGCAATCATTTCATAATTTGACGTATTTACATAGCTTGAAAAGTTTTTTACGTTTTGTAAAATTTGATCAATATCTTGTTGATCTCCCGAATAGGTTTGACTTACACCGAATTGCACAAAAAATGTAACGAATACGAATGTGAAGATTATTTTTTTCATGGATTGTTATTTTTGAATGTTGAAATTACTGTTTTTTCAAATAAAAGAAAAATGAGTAGGTTTGAACAGATAATTTTAACTTTGTAACCAAAATTTTCTAAATGCCATTACACGTCGCACTCATTTTTATGCTGTCTTTGTTAACGTTCCGACTGTTAACAACGGTAATTCATGAGTTAGGACACGCAATTCCTGCATTGTTACTGACAAAAGGAAAAGTGACTGTTTATATGGGTTCGCATGGAAATCCTGAAAAATCAATGCAGTTTCAGTTAGGAAGATTGGAGTGTTTTTTTAAGTTCAACTTGTTTTATTGGAAAGGCGGATTGTGCGTTATGCATGAAAAAGATGTTTCGGTTCGTACGAGTTTTATTGTTACCATTTTTGGGCCGCTTCTCTCTTTGATTGTTGCTGGAATCGGGGTTTTAATCCTTTTATTAAATGAATTTGGCGATGTGACAAAACTGGTTATTTTCGCACTTATTTTTTCTTGTATTGTTGATTTTTTGAATAATATCTTTCCAAATAGAGACACAATTACATTGCATGATGGAACTTTTACCAATAATGATGGCATGCAGTTGTTGACTTTGTGGAAGTTCCGAAAATCCTACCGAAAATTTCAATTGGGAAATCATTATTTAGAGAATTCAGAGTTTGAAGATGCTGCTGCTATCTTTGAAGAAGGTTTGAAATTTAAAAACAATGAAGATATTTTTTACCGATTGGCCATTTATGCAAATCTTATGCAGCAAGATTTTGAGAAAGCCAAATTACTGCAAGATGCATTCACCAAAAACCACAAAGAATTGTTTGAAACGAGTGATTATATCAATTTGTCTGTCATACAGAGTTATTTTGAAATGTATCACGAAGCTATTATTTCCACTTCTAAAGTATTGAAAGAAGACCCAAATAATACGGATATGTTGAACAATCGCGGATATGCGCTCGGAATGCTAGACAAGCACACAGAAGCTATTGTAGATTTAGATAAAGCAATTATACTTGAACCCGATTTTGCTTTTGCTTGGAACAATCGAGGGTTTTCAAAATTGAAACTCGGACAGTTACAAGAAGCTTATAAAGACATTAATTATTCACTTCAATTGGATGTTAAAAATGCACATGCATATCGCAATTTAGGTTTGTATTATTTCTATAAAAAAGACTATCAAAAAGCATTGAATTTGTATCAGAAAGCGAATGAAATTAATCCAAACACACTATTATTGCAAGAATATATTACAGAATCTACATTTAAACTTTCTGATTAAGTAAGTCTTGTAAGTGCCTATAAGTTAAATCGTTGTGTATTTTTAATTAAAAAAGTATAATGAAGCGTCAGTTCGAGTGATTTTGAGGCACGAAAAATCGTATCGAGAACATGTTTAGTGCAGAAAATTCTATTCGATAGTTCTGCTGAGTTTACCGAAATACAAATTTTACTCATTTTTAATCGTAAAATTCACTTGAATGGACAAATTTTATCAAAATACACAATGGACTATGGTTTATATTATGATAATCCGCAGAAGTTCGTGAATCTCTTGCTATAAATATAATGCACAATTGAATTTAAAATGCTTCTAATCAACTACAAATAAGGTTTTAAAGTACTTTTTCTCTTTTCAAGTTGTTTTTCCAAATCACTAATCGTGTTTTTAACAGCTAATTCGTAATTCTTTTCGTTTGAAGAAGCAAATATTCTAGGTCCAGCTATACTAAGTTCAATTTCACATATATTCCCTTTTCCTTTTGGATCTTTTTCTTTTTTAAAAAATACGTTTGCATTAATTAATGTATCATACTTTTTATCTAATTTATTTAATTTTTCAGTTGTGTAAGCTTCCATGGTTTTACTACTTGCTATTTGAACAAATTGAATAATTATTTTCATCTTTAGATCATTTTATAATATTAAACTTTGTTGTGTATCACTAAGATAAGAATATTTAAAATTCAAAGAAAATTAGTTTTAACAACTTTTTTATTTGGCTATTGATTCAGTACAATTGCTTTTTACGTTAAAACACAAATTTAAAATGAAGAACTCTTGCAAAATATGATTTAGGTCATATTTTACTATTCACTACAAAGTAAATTCAAAAAAAGGAAAGTCTTTAAGCGCTACTTTTAGCTTTTATTCGCCTAAATGTTTATATTTGAAGGACTTCCCCAGTTGTTTAGTAGCCATTAAACACACAATAAACCTAAAATAATAACGTAAACAATACGCATTATGCAAGAAGATTTTATCCCATTTAAAAGTATCGGACTTTGTTTTAGTGGCGGTGGTTACCGTGCTACATTTTTCTCATTAGGAGTTGTTTCTTATTTTGAAAAAATACACTACAAAAATGCATCTTTAGCAAAAAATATAGAAGCATTTAGTACTGTAAGTGGCGGAACATTACTAGGAGTTGCGTATACAAAAGCAGTACAAAACCCAAATTTTGATTTCAAATCTTTCTTTCAAAAATTTCATAATTCATTTGAGCCAGGAAAAGATCAACTCCTTCAAACAGCAATTGCAAAACTAAACGATGATGAAGTTTGGAAAGCAAATCCACACAAAAAACGATCACTAATCAATGCATTTGCTCTCTCGTATGCTGATATGGACATTTTTAAAGGTGAATTTTCTCATTTCGAAAATCCAACGTCAAATCATCTAAAACATGTATGTTTCAATGCTACAGATTTTTCTTTTGGTTTGGCATTTCGTTTTCAAAATAC
>NZ_JBGCDL010000189.1:0-16321 GCF_045105435.1 Kordia sp.
ATAAAACATGGCTTCACCCAATTCCATTGTATTGGCTCCGTAACGTTCTATTTCGCGTTGATAGGTATCAATTTGAATTTTATAAATTAAATCTTGATCAATAAACTCTTTAAATTTCGGATACAATCCGTTAATGATAAAACCAACATTTTCGGGTCTTGTATAGTGAAAACGAACACGTACATGGTGTTTTGGATCGGCATAGCGAATAAAAAACCATTTGTCAATAATTCCGTGTTCAATTAATTGCTCTGCAACAGGCTTTATAATTTCCGTTAACACAGCATCACAGGTTTTTGGCCCTGTATATATTTTATAATACAGCCAACTGTCTCCTAGGATAAAATTTCTTTGTATTTCGTTACTCATTGGGCTGATTGCTTTGCGTTAATTTTTGTTCGTTATAAAATGAAACTACCACTTGATTTGTGTAGTATTCACTTCCGTCTTTTACAACACCGCGTTCACTAAATAGGAATTCGGTAAGTTTGAATGAACCTCGTTTACTCACTGTATTTAGTAACATACGAACCGAAGTAAGGTTTCCAAAGTTTACAAGCAATTCATTGTCACCATCGGCAAGCATTACGTATTGCGGAATTTTTAAACTATCGCGCAAAGTTTGTATGGCTTCCGTTAATGCATCATTGTCGTTTTTACCTTTTAGTAAAGGTTCTATATGACTTTTCTTTAAGTTCCATGTTGCATCATGCAGAATTAAGTTGTTGAACTCTACACGCGGTAAAAACGGAAAATCATTGGCAAAAGGACCCAATCCGAAACCAACTCCACTACGAATACCTTGCGTTTGCATGTCTGCTAAAAAGTGATAAATTGGCAAGGAATTGTGTGAGTAGTTGTGTGCATTGGTTAAATGCGGAACAATTTCTTTGTTGTTTTTCTTAGAACGAAGCAATACTTTACTCATTCCTTTTACAGAAACCATTAAGTCATCAATTGGCAATTGATCTTCTTCTTCTTTGATCGATTTTGCTAAGTATGGAATTTCGTGTTTGCGTAAATCGGGACGCATTAATATGTTTCCTACTCTGGATTCTGGAAGATGCACAATTTCAGCTAAGATTTTGTCTTTGTTCATCTCTGCTTCCATATCGGTCATTTCTTGCGTATACGCGAATAGTGCTTCATCACCATGACAAAAACGTCCTAGTAAGTTTGCAGCACTCGATCCGCCACCGCCACTGTATTTTATTTTGTGTTCGCCATTTTCATCTTCTAAGATTTCAATCATACAAGATAACGTATCTGGCAAATCGTTCCAGTTAAGATCGTAATCTTTAAAATCTTTTTCGTCTATTTTAATGATATAATCGTCATTTTTAAACGCTTGAATGAGCTTGTCTTGAAAGTAACTATTGATAGAAGACCAGCGTACTTCCATCATTGGATTTTTAGCTTGTCGTCCAGGAATCACAATATTGTCTACCAACGGATTTACATCTCCAGCACCTTGATCTTGCTTGTATCCAATTCCAATTTCAACATCTAAAGCGGTTGAAAGTGGCACTTCGCGTTCTTCAAAACGTTCGTGAAACGCATCTCTAAATTTGGTAAGCGTTGTGGTATTTTGCGGAAACGTCATTCGGTTTAGCAAAGCAAATCCTTTTTGAATGTCTTCCACAACCTGTGTACTCAACGTATTTTTGGCATTTTGCAATACCATATCCGTTTGGAACATGAACTTTAATTCAAAGTCTGTTTCCAGTTGTTGTAAAAATTCGCTGAGTTCTAAATATACTTTCGGATTGTTTCCAATAGATTGGTCAATCGCGTTGATTTTTTTATCTGCTTCTTTTAGTGCTGCTAAGATGCTTTCTACACCTTGCAAACGTTCTAGTACCGAACATATTTGCTCTAAGAATTCAGGTCCCGAAACAGAAGGTTCAAGTTCGCTAATAAGCAATTGACTTGATACTAATTCTTCTATAAATTCGGTTGCTTCTTCAATAGTAATTTCATCATCTACTAATAAACCAGCCAATTGAGATAAAGAAGCGCCATGCGATGCTTTTTCTAATACAACTGCCAAATATTCCGTATCATCAACCGCTACAATATGGTGATGTCTTCTACTGTTAAAGTATTTGTATTCTATATAGCGTAATTGTGGTCCGGCTTTATAAATACTAGAGTTTGGAAAGAAAAGGAGTTGTTCTCTAATTTTTTTATTGGTTACCAAATCTTGCGAAAGCGCTACTAGATAATTCATATCGAGTCGCGTATGTCGTTTATTTTGATCGGAACCTTTAAGTTGAATATCGGTTTCTTCTCCAAATTCACCTACCGAACATCCTGCAAATAGCCCAAAAGGCGTACATCTGGAAGACATTCTTGAGATATATTTTAAGATAGAGTAGCGTAGCTTTTCTTCTTTTTTAGCATCGTCCATTTCGCCAGCAAGCCAACGATCCATTTCTTCAAACAACGATGGCGAAGCTAAAAATAGGGCTTCTCTCACGACTGGGTTTTGACATACAGCTTTAAAATCGTCATCTGAGATTTCTTTCTTTGAAGTCAATTCTTGATAGGAAGTGAATGAGAAAAGCGGTGTTCGTAATATGTATTTCGAAAAATTCTTATATGGGTTTTTACTCATTGTTTTTTAGCTTATCATTAAACATTCATCCCAATTTGTATCATAATCTGCCAAGTAATCAAGAATGCTTAATCCAATTCCTGCAATTCCTTCTAGAAGTGATGTTTCTGGTGCCCAACTTTTGTCAACACCTTTCCATTGCATGTAACCAGCGTATCCATCTTCAAAAGTACCTCTGTCAATTCCGTCTTGTATCCAAAATTCAAAAGCGTCTTTAAATTCTTGATCGCCCGTTTCTTTGTACATTCTGTAAAACATTTGTGCATTTCCGTACGAACCGTGGCAAACACCTGCATCTCGTACCAAACTGTCTTCAACTTTCGTTCTTTTAGCTGAATGTTTTAATACTTCTACTGCAGATTTTCCGAGTTCTTCATCGTTTAAGGTTTTGGAAGCAAACCAAAAACGCATGGCAACACCTAAATCTCCGTAACACCAAGCCAAACGACTTTGTCCTTCTTCATCATCTGCTTTATCAGTTACCCAACTTGGGAAAATAGAAAATGGATTTTCTTTTGTCGTTTTAAAGCTTAAAATGTATTTGATAGCTCCTTTGAGCATTGTCTCTGATTTTTCTTTGAAATCGTCGTTTTCGTGTAATTTGGTTAAGATTCCCACAATACTAGACATTCCGTGCGATAAACTCAGGTTGTAACCTCTTTCTTTAGTTTCGATACTTAATTCAGATTCCCAACGTATTTTACCATCGCCAGCATCTTCAGACAAACCTTCTAACAAGTCTAAAAACTCATTAAGGAAGCCTACATATTTTTGTTTTAATTCGTCTGATTTGGTATTTCTGAAACGATTTAAGAAGTAAAATGCGTACCCAATAGCTCCGTGAAGGAAATCATAATTTCCATTATTCATATCGGTTACCATAAAGGTGTGAATGTATTGGTCGAGTTCAGGCAACAAATAGTCATTGTCTGCATCCATAAATTGTTCTTGCTCCAAGTGATCTAAAACCCATCCTGCGCCAGCAATACCTGTACAAAATGTAGGGTAGCTGTAGCCTTCGTTAATCTTATCAATACAATCGGTTAGCATTTCCACACCAATATCGGCATGGTCATCGATATCAAGATATTTAGAATAATAAAACTCAAATAAAGAGATTCCGGCTAGTCCCGCTAATACTCCAATTTGAGTTTCTTCTTTGTATTTTGATTTAATAATTTGGTCAATTTCTTTTAACTTTTTTTCTAATAGCTCCTTATTCATAATTTTTCAAATGATTCAAGTTTTGGTCTACCTCAAATTAAAGGCTTTTTTTAGTCTATTACAAGAATAAGTAATAGTATTCACCCCTAAAAAGAGAAATATCTTATCGAAATTTATAAAAAATGGGAATAATGATGCGTTATTTTAGTTTTTTTAGCAATTTTTTAGCTTTTTCATAATTATAGTTACTTTCTTTTTGCACCAAAGTATTGAGTACTTTTTTGGCAGTTTCAGCATCATTTTGCTTTAAATAGGTAAGTGCGGTGTACCAATATGCTTTGTGATTGTCGAGCGTATTGCTATTGCTTAATGCATCGAAAGTTTGAATAGCTTCGTGATAGTTTTCAAGTTCAAGATACGAAACCCCAATATACAACTGAATTTTTGGATCGTAGGTTGTGCTTGTTTGTTCGTATTGTTTGAAAATTGCTAAGGCTTCTTTGTATTTTTCTTGTTGAAATAATGTTTGCGCTTTGGCGCGAATGTTCTCAGAGTCACTTTTTTCTACAAAAGAAGGCAAATTGTTCCAGTTATGATATTGCTCAAAAGCTTCATTTGCAGTAAGTGATTGTAAAAATGAGAAATAAAACAACGTTAATGCGGCAGCAACTGCAACCGCAGAAGAAATATAATAAAAGTATGATTTTTTACTTTTTGTAGCTTCAGTTGGTTTTCCTTCTCGTTGGATATCGCGTATGTTTTTTGATAATGCAACAACATCCGCTGCTCTAAATTGGTTGGCAAGGGCTTTTACCTCATCAACGGAAGCATTGCTCTTTATATTCCATGTATTTTCATTGTATACACTTTCGAGTGATGTGCAAGTTTCTACAAAAGATGCAAGTTCATCATCACTTTTAAGTAACGCTTCAAATGAAGTTTTTTCGACTTCATTCATTTGATTGTTTAAATATGAAGCAATTTGTTCATACGTGTTTTCATCAAAACTCATAATTTTTTTATTTTGGAAAACGTTTCGTCTTCCTGTATTAGCTTGGTTAATTTAGCTTTGCATTTAAAAACACGTTGTCTGGCAACTACTTTTGATGAATATGAAAATATTTTTACAATTTCATCATACGAAGTACCATTAAACAAAAGCGTTAATACTTTTCTACAATTTTCAGATAGCAATTGAAACTTCTTAATATACAATTCCCACTGTTCTTGCTCAAGTAATGCAAAGGCATTTTCTGTGTCTTTGTCTTCAAGTTCAACAACTGTGGGTTTTGTTACCCGTTTTTTATTTAATTCTCGCCGCCAAAGGTTTTTGCAGGTCGTAAAAAGATAGGCTTCAAAAGAAGATTTTATAACTAATTGTCTGTTTTTTAGTCGAATATATAATTGAATTAATGCATTGTGAAAAATATCTTCTGCATCGGTAACAGCACCTTTATTTTGAAGTACAAACACTTTTACTTTCGTGAAAAACTGATCATAAATTTCTTTCATCACAGTTTTTTCTCCGGCACAAAGTCCTTCAATAAAATACGTATCGTTTGACATAAAAAAGGGATAACTAAAAAGCTGTACTAAAAATAAGCAAATAAATCGGGTAACAAAATTTCTTGTGGGTAACTATTTTGTGAATGCATTCTTTTTAGAGGTGGAATCCGAAAAGCCTTTACACCAAATAGAGTAGGAAATAACCATTAACCAACGTGCTTAATTATGAAAAAAATTTATGTTTTGATGTTATGCCTCACACTAGGAATAACATCGATGTTTGCACAAACATTAAAGCCTGTAGCTACAGAAGTAGTAAATGCAAAAGCTAAAAATGTTACATTCACCGATGTAAGTAGCTTAATTCAAATACAGCAAAATGATGGACAATTAAAAGGGCTAAAAGACGCCACAGAAGTTTCTTTATTTACTTACAATAAAGATTTCTTCCAAAAATCTTTAGCAAACCAAGAAGCGAGCGCAATCACTATGATAGTGCCATTACAACGTGATTTTTCAGTCACAGTTGATTTAGTAGAAGTTTCGGCTTCTTTTTATGACTATGTAGTTACTACCAATTCAGGGAAAGCAAATACTACAAATAATACTGCGAAACATTACCGAGGAATTGTAAGAGGTAATGAGACTAATAGTTTAGTTGCTATTAGTATTTTAGAATCTCAAATGATGGGAACCGTTTCTATAGAAGGAAGAGGAGCTTATAATATTGGGAAGCTAAAAAACAAGGATACGCATATCATTTTCAAATCTGACAATGTTGAAAGCGAATCATTTGCATGTGACGAAGTAGAAACTGGTACTGGAGAAGATGCATTGCCATATACGAACGGTCAAATACAAACATCAAATCCTGCTGATTCTATGGACAAGTGTGTTGATATCTACTTTGAAGTAGATTTTGATATTTATGAACATTTTGGAAGTAATATTGCAGATGTTGAAGATTTTGTAATTGCATTGTTCAATCAAACTGCTACCATTTATCAAAACGAAAGTATCAATGTTCAAATTTCTGAAATTTTTGTTTGGGATACACAAGATCCGTATACTAGTAACATTATAAATACTTTTAGAACAACAAGAACTACATTTAATGGAGATTTAGCACATTTGTTAACTTTTAGGAGTTCTAGTGCAGGTGGATCAGCTTATGTAAACGTGTTATGTAACGATAATTTTGCCTATGGACAAACAAGTTTGTTTCCATCTATAGAAACATACCCAACATATTCTCGTCAAGTAAAGGTAGTAACGCATGAAATAGGGCATAATTTAGGTTCTAGACATACACATGACTGTGTTTGGAATGGAAATAGTACTCAAATTGACGATTATGGAAATGAATTTTCTAATGGAACTCCAGTTAGTAATCCTCCTGCATGTTACTCTTCTCCAGGAATGGTAAATGTTACACCAACTATTATGAGCTATTATGATAGTTTTAATCATGGAACATTCCCAATGAGTAATGGTTTTGGAATGCAACCTGGAAATGTAGTTAGAAATGGAGTAGCAAATGCTGACTGTTTAGACGACTGTGAAGGTGGCTGTACTGCCGAAATTTCATATACTGTCAATGGAGCACCGATGACAACAGGTTCAGGCGCATATACTATTGAAGAATGTCTCTTTCAGTGTATAACGGTAGCAGCAAATGGAGATGTAGCATCTGCAACATATAATACAACAGCTGCTGTATTGAATAATACAGAGGGATTATTTTGTGTTCAACCAGGAAGTGGAATTACATCTTTCACTGTAGATATTGACGGTATTGATAGCTGTGGCGACCCATTTACTGAAAATATCAATATCACGGTTATTCCTTGTACACATGAAAATTGCTGTGATGAAGAAAATAATATGTTAACCAATGGAAACTTTGATGATGCATCATGTACAGGAAGTACAGCGTTTGGTCAAGGATGTGTAACTGGTTGGAATGTAGAAGATGGCTCACCTTCATTACACGGAGTCAACCGCCATGCTTGGATGTGGTCCTATGGTGGGAACGGAGAAGCTATTGAAACAAGTTTTGCCTTTGAAGAAGGAGTTACGTACGATATCTGTTTTAGTCTCCGTACGGGCGATAGAAATACAGGTGACCCTAATGTAGCTAACAATGCAACGGTAAATCTTGTAGCAACAAATAATCCAGGAGTTGTTACAGGAACACCAAATGGTCAAATTGTTTTCCAAAATACAATGGGTGACTATTTGAACAATTGGCAAAATGTAACTATTCAATTCACGCCAGATGCAAATTATGGTCATTTATGGATATTCCCATTTATGGCAGATGCTTCAGATGGTACAAGTCAGTCTGAAATGAGTATTGACAATATTGTAATTTCTAATTGTTGTAATGATGAACCAGAAATTGTTCCATATTGGCAACACCCAAGCTGCCCAGAAGTAGTTTGTACAGCAGATCAATGGCCAATTCACGTTAAAAGTAGTGATGGAAGTAACATAATAAACGGAAACGGAGTTACAGTTGTTTGGGATAATTTAGACACAGCAGTAAATGAAAATGATATTCAAGATTGGATTTTTGCATCAGCAGGGGAAACTTGGCAAGCAACAATCACGTATCCTAATGGATGTGAGTATATTATAACATATTACGAAGATTGTTGTGATGAAGATATTTATATAAAGGTGTACGAATGTCCTTCCTCTGATCAATTACAAACACATCAAACATCTCTTGAAAAAAGAATGGAAGCTGTTAGATCAGGTCAATCTGTCTCTACGAAAAGTTCTTCACAAGCACAAGAAGCACAAATTCAAGAAGAGTTAGATAGACTAAGAGCATACATGGAGGTTATGGCCAACAGTGATGGTGACGATTGTGAACCTTGCGAATTAGGAAGCATACTTATAGAGTTGGTAGATGCAAATGGAGATCCAATAGATATAGATGATTATGATACTTTTAGTTGGGACCACAATGGTTCACAGGCAACAAGTGTTCTAGTTGACTTGCCAATGGAAAATGGACCAATTTGTTTCACAGCAACAAATACAGAATATGGTAAAGAATGTGTATACCAAGATTGTTTCTTCTACGAATGTGAAGAAAAATGTGCAGCACCTACAGATTTACGATTTGATTGTAGACGTGCTAGTATGAGCTGGACAGGTGATCCTTCATTAACCTACGTTGTTGAAGTAACTTGGGACGATCCAAATTGCCGAAGCTGTAAAGGAACTAGACCAAATCAAATGAGATGGGAAGTACAAGGAAACTCTTTCTCATTACCTTATATTGACAGATCGGGATGCTTTAGTTGGAGAATTGGAACTAAATGTGAAGATGGAATTAAATGGTCAGATTCAGTATGTGAAGACTGTTATTCTAATCCTACAGAAGGGCCAACGAAACCTCAAGAAAGTGCTAGTGTAAAAACATCAGCTAAGATTTCACCAAACCCGAATGACGGTAATATGAACATCGAAATTTCAGGACAAGACAAAACAAGCTTTAACATAAAAGTGTATCGTTTTGACGGAATCCTAATCAAATCTTTCGATACAAATCATATAGAAAATAATACAACTACCATATCTTGGAATGGTAAATCAGTATTAACACCAGGAATGTACTTCTTTGTGATTACAACTGATACAGAAACAATCACCAAGAAAGTTATTATAAAATAACAGTAATAATGCAAGAGAATTCCAGTCAATTTCGATTGGCTGGAATTTTTATCATACCTAAACCAACCATTATTATTCACCTAATAATTAATTTAAACTAAAAGAAACATGAAAAAAGTAATAGTATACTGCTTTGCCTTAGTATTGATGACTTTTGTAGGTTGTCAAAAAGAAGAGTTACACCTAGAAGAAACTGCAACTGCAACAAAAGAAATTACACAAAAAGGAGGGTATGAAACTACTTCCAATGCACAAAGTAACGAACTTGTTATTTTATATCCTGAAGGAACTAGTGAAGCTGAAAAAGAACTAAAGAGAGCTGAATATAATGTTGAATCTTATAAAAAATGTGAATGTGCTGATCCAAACTTGGAGCTTTGGTCTTTTGGTAAAGAAGAAGTTCGTAATGGAGGCGGTATTGAAACCAAAAGGCAATCTACTCAAGCAGATGAAGAAATTGAAGGATCAGAATACAACCCAAATATAAAAATACAAGAAGATCTTTTTGTTGAATTTGGCGGAACTGCAAGTACGAGTGATGGCATACAAAAACGAGTAGCAGCCAATCAAGGTGTTACTATTGCGGTGTTAGATACTGGAGTCGATTATAATTATGAAGGCTTTATAAATCCCTTTTTATATAACAGCTCAACAGATGGTTGTAATAATAACGGATATCAAGAGGAATTTGGGTGGAATTTTGTAGATAATGACAACAATCCGTTCGATAATCATTATGGAAGACACGGAACTATTGTAACTAGTTTAATTACTTCTAAACTTGAAGCGGCAAATGTCAATTATCAAATCTTACCTGTAAAAGTCGCAAATCGACAAGGTAATATTAAATACTTTGACGCACTCTGCGGATTTCAATATGCAGCTAACAAACCTGACGTGAGTATTATTAATATGAGTTTTGGTTGGTATCAACAAGAAAGAGAATTACTAGAGAAGTTTATAGAAGATGCAGAAGATATTCTGGTCATAACATCTGCGGGAAATAAAGGAATTAACAACGATACACATCCGCATTATCCATCTTCTTATGAATCGGATAATATTTTAGCGGTAGCAGCTTTATCAAACAACACTGCAAACAACAACTCAAATGTAGATATATATGCGCAAGGAGTTAACGGGAGTTCAAATTCTGCCTTGGCAGATTTTTCAAATAGAGGAATACTATCAGTCGATATTGCAGCTTCAGGAGAAAACATTCCTTTTACCTACAATAATGACGTTATATACATAAGTGGCACGTCTTATTCTGCGGCATTAACTTCAGGTTTTAGTGGAACAAAATACATCAATGGAATGACTGGAATCATGCTAAAAGAAAAGGTGTTGGAAAACGCTATATATGATCCTCAGTTATTTGAAATACAGTATTCAAAACATATTCCAGAATAAAAGTATATAGTTTAAATTAGGTTTAGGTAATCTTGCATTTAGACTATTAAAAGAGGAGTATAACAACTCCTCTTTTTCATAAAATGCGTTACTCAATTTCTTCATCATCTCTAATTATTACTTTTTTCTCACCACCAATGATTTTGGTAATTGTTACAGTAGAAATTTGAAATTTCTTGAATTGTGAAATACTTTTTTTGTTTTTCATGGTATATGATTTTAAATAGTTATTCAATTTCTTCATCAGAATCAGCTTGGGCTCTTTTTGTGCCACCACTGATTTTAATTACTAATGCAGTAGAAATTTTAAATTGTTTAAATTGTTTAAATTGTGAAATACTTTGTTGATTTTTCATAATGATAAAGTTTTATGTATTTATAATTTAAGAAAATTACTAATTATTTTATAGATTTATAATTATTTCCTAGAAAACTAATAACCCGTTATTTATGATTTTAGTATGTATAAGGATTCGTAAATTTTTCATACTATCTTTTTTTCTTTTTTCTTTTTGCCACGTTAAAGCACAACAGATATCGTTTTCAAAACAGTACCATGATATCATCGAAACAAAAGAATTAACGATTGAAGGTAAAGAAAGATTAATAGACAGTTTGTTGAAACTTTCAAACATGACTGTGGACAAGATTGAATTGGCTGAAATTTATTATACATTATCAAAAAAAGATTGGAAATCTAACATAAATCGATCTTTAGCTTTTACTAATAAAATAGTGATAATTGCAGACCAAGTAGAGAACAATAAAGAAGAAGTTTTTGTAAAAGCACTTAATAATAAAGTGCTTTTTTTATCAAGAAATAAAGAATTTGGCAAAGCAATTCAAGCAAGTGAAAAATATTTGAATACATACACACATGATCAATTGAGATTGGCTAAAATGTATCGATTAAGAGGAAATATTTACAGTAAATTGGGTGATCTTAAAAAGTCAAATGACAATTATGATCAATCTATATATATGTTTAAAAATCAACACAACCTAAAAGAATTAACCAAAACGTATATAAGTAAATTAGACATGTATGTTATTTTGGAAGATGAATTATACTCTGACGAAATCAATCAAATAATTAATCAAATTGAACTATTAGAACAAAATAAATATAATTTTCCTGCCAAAGAAAGAATAGCAATAGATCTTAACATTGGATATTTTTATGAGTTTTCAGGAAATTATAAAAAAGCAAGAACGAGCTATCTTAGAGCTTTAAAAATATCGCAAGAAGAAGAAGAGTTCGATATTGTTTACAAAACGTATATAAATTTAGGAATCCTTTCAACAGTAGAAAATGATTTGATAAATGCAAAAGAATACTTTAATAAGGCTTCTAAGTATGTGTTTGATGATAATTTGAAATTAGCACCAATATCCAACAATCTAGCCGAAATCTATATCAAAGAAAACAATCACGAAAAAGCACTTATCCATTACCAAAAAGCAATTACACAAGCATTGCACTCCAAAGAACTCGATTCTCAAACACTACCGAGTTTTCAGGATATTGAACTATCGCCAAATAAGATCGATATTTTAGGATATTTAATTGACAAAGCCAATGGATGGATTGCCTATTACGAAGTAGAAAACAACCCTAAACACCTTCAAAATGCATTAGAAACGTTTACGCTTGCCGATAAATTAGTTGATATAATTTATGTAGAAAGTAGCGAAGATTTATCAAAATTATTCTGGCGAAAAAAAGGTGCAACCTTTTACCCAAAAGCAGTGGAAGTATGTTATCGCTTGCAACAACCCGAAAAAGCATTTTTATTCATGGAAAAAAACAAAGCGATATTATTATTGGAAAATATAACCAATGCCGCCGCAAAACGCTTGTCAAAACTTCCAGAAAATCTACTAAAACGCGAGCAAAATCTCATCAAAGAAATAAAAACGCTTGAATCTGAAATGCAAGGCTATAAAACAGAAAAAACACAACAAATAGAAACACTGAAAAATAAAATGTTTGATTATAAAAAAGAATACAACGCGTTTATAGATTCTTTAGAAACAAACTATCCAAAATACTACAAATACAAAAAAAATATAAACACTATTAAGCTGAAAGAGGTTCAAAAAAATTTACAAAAAGACGAACTGGTATTGCAATATATAGTTGGAAAAGAGAAAGGATTTGTAGCGCTAATTTCATCAGAAAAAATTCAGCTTCAAGAATTACCAAATACAGAAACATTAAAAAAAACGGTTGCTAAATATAAAAATGCAGTATCCAATCCATTTGTAAAAACGGAAGACAAAACCACATACGAAAAAGTTGCAAAACAACTCTATCAACAACTCATTCCATTTGCTGAAAAAGAAGGACTTTCTCAAAAGCAAATTACGATTATTGCAGACGGAATGCTACAATACATTCCTTTTGAAGCGTTGCTGACACCTACCAACGAATATCTAATTCAAAACGCGCAAATTCAGTACAACTATTCATTATCGTCTGCAGCACAATCAAAACAAAACAACACGCCAATTCCCAACCATTTTATTGCTATTGCACCTACAAAATTCAAAAATGAACAATACAGTACGTTGGCAACAAGTTCAAACGAACTAGAAAAACTAACAAGTATATTTGGCGCGAATCACTTTCAATATGAAAAAGCAACAAAACAGCGTTTTACAAAAGCGTACGGCAACTACAAAATAGTGCACTTATCCACGCATGGTGGTATAAAAAATACGGTTCCTTGGATGGCATTTTATGACGAAAAAATGACTTTAGACGAATTGTATTTCTCCAAAAATCAATCAGAATTGGTTGTGTTAAGTGCTTGTAAAACGTCTGATGGCGAACTCAAAAAAGGAGAAGGTGTTATGAGTTTGGCAAGAGGATTTTTCAATGCAGGTGCAAAAAGTGTCATTTCTTCCTTGTGGAATATCAATGAAAAGGCAAGTAGTGAAATCATTCAAGAATTTTACAAAAATATTGTCGCTGGCGATACAAAATCAGAAGCATTGCAAAAGGCAAAACTATCGTACATACAAAACAATAAAAATACCAGTGAAGCTTCGCCCTATTATTGGAGCGCATTGACGTTAACTGGCGATATAAGTCCAATCGGCTTCACAAATAACACATATCTATATTATATGTTGGGAGGATTCTTTCTCACCGGAATCATCGTTTTCAATCGATTCAAAAAAAATAAAAAACAAGCAGCGTAATTATTTATGAATGTAAAATGCTAAATTTCGATACAATTTTTTTTCGCTGTCAAAAATCACTCCATCTGACGATTTGGAAAATTTATAATTTAGCTATCAAACATTTAAAATAGATAAAGACAAACAAGCTAAAAATTCGTGTATTCGTAGTAAAAAACAGAACAGTAAGCAACAATTTAAAAATTCAACATCAAATATTCAAAATAGATAAAGACAACCTAGCTAAAAATTCGTGCATTCGTGGTAAAAAACAGAAGAGTAAGCAACAATTCAACATCTAACATTCAAAATAGATAAAGACAACCTAGCTAAAACAATTTAAAATTCAACATTTAGCACTTAAAATACCTAAGCATCAAACCAACACACGTTGCAAATTGGTAATCATTTCAGAAACAATAGCTTTCATGTCAAACTCATGCGACCAATTCCAGTCGTTCGTTGCGGAAGCATCATCAATACTTTCTGGCCAAGTATCTGCTATCTTCTGTCTTGAATCAATATCATAAGAAATCGCAAACTCAGGAATCACCTCTTTAATAGCAGTTGCCAATTGTGAAGGTGTAAAACTGATAGCTGCAATATTATACGAAGAACGCACTTTTACAGTTGCAGCGTCAGCATTCATAATAGCAATAGTAGCGCGTACAGCATCGTCCATAAACATCATAGGAAGCAAAGTATCTTCATGCAAAAAGCAAGTATATGAACCTTTCTGAACAGCTTCATGGAAAATTTCTACAGCATAATCAGTTGTGCCACCACCAGGATTTGCTTTCCAGCTAATAATTCCAGGATAGCGAATACTGCGCACATCTACACCGTAATTCTTATGGTAATATTCACACCAACGTTCACCCGATAACTTGCTTATTCCGTAAACGGTAGCAGGTTCCATAATGGTATGTTGAGGTGTGTGTTGTTTTGGAGAATTTTCACCAAAAACCGCAATAGAACTTGGCCAAAACACTTTTTGTATCACTTTCTCTTTGGCTAAATTAAGCACATGAAACAAAGAATTCATATTCAAATCCCAAGCAAAATCAGGCTTTTTCTCTGCTGTTGCAGAAAGTAAAGCTGCCATTAAGTATACATCCGTAATTTCGTGTTTCTCAATACACGCTTTAATTGCTTCCTTATCGCGGGCATCTAAAAGCTCAAAAGTACCTTTACTAAAAACCTCTTGATCACTTTTTCGAATATCAGAAGCGACCACATTCGAAAAACCATAAGTGTTTCGCAAAGCAGCTGTTAGCTCTGTTCCTATTTGCCCACAGGCACCAATAATTAAAACTTTTGTATGCATCTAAAGTATAAAGGATAATTACAAAGATAAAAAAATCTAATACGAGTGAATGCGAAAAATTAACTAAAAAAGCCAAAACTTTGATAAATTCATAAAATACAATGGCTTAGCATGGTAAACTTTGTTAAAAATACAGGCAAATTTAAAAAACTAGCTATATTTGTTTCTCTTTTTAACATAAAGTCGACAGTCACAAAAATTAATGAAGAAAATCATTGCATCGGTTCTAATAAGTATCATTCTTTTTGCATGTAAAAAAGAACCACAAACTACGCGTGTTCAGCAAACACAAAGTCAAGAAGAATATCTTGAAAAAAATAAATTGAATATTCCCAATAAAGGAAAATTAAATAGCTTGACGCCTAACCAAAAAAAGTTAGTGCAAGATTGGTTAGAATTTACTGCCGTTCATGAAAATATGAAACTCATCAACGAAAGCACACGTTTTGCAATCATAGAAGATTTAGGACAATTGGCAAGCAATATTGATGTGGTAGAGAAAAAAAAGTATCCCAAAGATATAGATGTTACGCAAATACGAAGCCGTTTCCTAGTATTAAAAACCAAAGCCTTAAAACTACAAGACGACGCTACAGATGATAGCATTCCGAATACTTTTATAGAAAAAGAAATTGTTGAAATGAACAAAGTCTTCAAATCTGTTTGCTACCAAATAGAGCAAGCTTCCTCAAAAGACATCAATCCAGAAGAAATACTTGGCGATATATACAAAGTAAACGACATTTTGGATGCTGAAAAGGCGACTCCAACAAAACAAAAATTGTCAATTCAAAAAGCTAAAAAACAAAAACTACCTAAAAAACCGTTCAAAGCAGTACAACCAAAAAATAACTAAATTTTGAAAAAAACCGTCCTATTCGTTGCTTTCATTACATTCATTTCGTGTAATACAGAAAAAGCGCGCCAAAAAGTAGAAGCATTTCGTTTAGAAAAAAGCAAAACAGAAATCAATACGGTATTAGATGCTTGGCATAAAGCTGCTGCAGATGCTAAATTTGACGACTACTTCTCAAAAATGACTGATGATGCTATTTTCATAGGAACCGATCCGACAGAAAATTGGCAAAACACCGAATTTAAAGCATTCTCAAAACCATATTTCGACAAAGGAAAAGCATGGAGCTTCACAGCACTCGAACGCAATGTTTTCATGTCAGAATATGGTGATATGGCTTGGTTTGATGAATTGCTAGATACGCAAATGGAATTGTGCAGAGGATCTGGCGTTGTCAAAAAAATAGGCGACACCTGGAAAATTCAGCATTATGTACTCTCTATTGCAATTCCTAACGACAATGTAAAGGAAGTAATAGCACTAAAGAAAGAATATGATTCCATAGTGAAGTCTAAATTGTAAAATTATCATAAAAAAATGTTAATGTATAATGCAGTCGTAACAT
>NZ_JBGCDL010000190.1:0-17842 GCF_045105435.1 Kordia sp.
TCTCCATATACTTTGAACGAACGCACATTTAAATAATCCGTTTTGTAGGGTTCTTTGTTAATGTAATATTCCACATTTGCTGGCGTATTACTAATCATTGCATACATGCGAATTTTTAAGATGTTTGCTTTTTGCAAACTATCAATGAGATTGATCACATCTTTGCTCAATCCTGCATCATTTACTGTTGTTAGTCCGTACGAGAAACATTCCTTTTGTGCGTCTTTTAAGGCTTGTATTTGCTGTGCACGATTCGGTTGCGGAATTACTTTGTCAATTAAATCCATTGGATTGTCAATCAGAATTCCTGTCAACTTTCCATCTTTGAGTTGAATTTCTCCACCTGCAACTTTGGTTTCTGCCGTTATTCCTGCCAAATTCAATGCTTTTTGGTTTACCAAGTATGCATGTCCATCTACGCGAGTTAACGCAATTGGTGTGTTTGGAAATAATTTGTCCAAACGGTCTTTGGTTGGAAATTCCTGCACTTCCCAATCGTTCTGATCCCAACCACGACCAACTATAAACGGTGCCTTTTTTTCTTGTTGAAATTTATAGATGCGTTGTATGACTTCTTCAAAACTTTCTGTTCCTACTAAATCTACACTTTGTTTATCCGTTCCTAATCTGTAAAAATGACAATGTGCATCAATAAAACCTGGCAAAACCGTACTTCCGTTGACATCCATCTTTTTTTCAGCTTCGTATTTTTCCAGAATATCGTTTGTGCTTCCTACGGCAACAAATTTTCCATCTTTTATAGCAAATGCTTCTGCTTGAGAGAATTCAGCATCAACTGTGTAGACTTTTGCATTGGTCAGAATCATGTCTACCGTTTCTTTTTGAGCGCAAGAGAAACAGAGTATTATAAGTGATAAGAGTAGTATTTTTTTGATCATTGTAGGTTGGTTTACAGGTTTAATCTAAATAAAATATGATTGAGAAAGGTATTGCTTTTAAGTAAATTCGGAATAAATTTCATTCAAATAAAATTTTTATAAATACTTACAGTGATATTTATTAAACACTAAAATTCTGTTTTTTTATTTTCGTTTTCTTTGCTCGCACAAAGAAAAGAAACAAAAGAAAGTGCGCTTTTCCAGAGGTATTTTTAATTTTTCTTTTTTAGGAGAAAAATTAAAACCGCATGAATTTTTCTAAATTTTCTCCAAGGTTTCAAAAATTTTTAACGAAAAATCCCTGCTATACTGCGGAAAAGACAAAACCATTGCTAATCTTTATATCTAACTCACATTATTTTACATTTTGAGGAATTAAAAATACAACTTTTTAAAATGGTCTGTATTGGTTTTGAATTGATCTGAAGAAAATCCACAAAAAAACGTTCTCTGTGAAAGAACGCTTTTTACTATTTTTTTATGTTTTGTTTGATTTAGAAATCAAATTTATACGTGGCGCCTGCTAGCACTTGAAATTGTTGTACCGGAAAGTTTACCCAACGTTGGTAATCTTGATTTGCAATATTGTTTGCTTTTACAAATGCTGATAAGCGATCGTTGAAACGATATCCTACATGTGCATTTACATCAATAAAGCTATCTAAATTCACTATCTCTGTTGGAAAAATAGTTGTTCCTGGTGCAAATGTTATTTCGTCTGAACGTTCGCCAATAAAGAAGATATTTGCGCCTGCAAACCAGTTTTCCGTGATTTGGTAGTCTGCAAAGATTGATGCTTCTAATTCTGGTAAGTTCCAAGCTTCTTGCTGATTGTCCGTATTGTAATTGAAATATTCCGCCTTAGCGCCAAATTTGAAGTTGCTTGTAATGTCTACATTGATTTCTCCAAATACAGATATTGTTGTGACATCGTCATAGACTGCATTGAACGAGTTTCCGTACGTATATCCGTTATCTGGACTTGGATTGAATGTGTTTACTTTGAATAATGCTTTGTTATTTTCTGAAACGTACGAAGCTCTTGCGTTGTAACTTACGTTAGATGTTAGCTTTCCTTTGATTCCTAAGTATCCGTTGTATTGTTGATCGGTTGGTGCAATTGCTTGCGTTGGCGACATGAAAAAGTTCGTTTGTACAAAATCGTAGTATGAATTTTGTTGCAAGTCACCTTCTATTCCCGCGTATGCGATAATATCATCGCCGCTTAAACGATATTGCGCCGTAATTCTTGGATAGACGAAGATATCATTTTCACTGTTTTCTGTGTCTAATCCAACATAGATTGCCGCGCCAAAATTCACTGTTAAGTCGTCACGTAAAATAACCAAACTCGGCGAGATTCCCGCTTTTAAGATGCTGTAATCGATACTTCCTGTTCCTGCAAAGTTGTTTTCAAACGTTCCGCCTACATAATCGATATCAACAAGCGTTTTGATGAGTTCGCCCGCAATTTCTACTTCAAATTCTGGTTGTACAATGAGTCTGTTTTCCCCTGAGCTTGTGGCATCAAACATTCTTCTGTACAGTATTTTTCCACCGTTAAAGAATGAATCTTCCATATCAACATCGGCACCAATATAAACATTGTGATACGTTTGTTGTTCGTCAATTCCTTCAATTTGCGTTGGTGTTAATGCGATATCAGGCAAACCATACCAATTGTAAACTTGGTGCTGATATCCGAATTTTCCTTTCCATGATAAGTCTCTACTACGATTGATATAGGCTAGATCTAATTTTGTATCGAAGAATTTGTCATCTAACTGCACACCATCAATTCCACCTTGCGACGAGTGATGACGTAAGGCAATGTCAAACGTTTCGTCTCTGCTAATGGCTCTACTTGTAAAGAAATCGAGTGCTGCTGTATTGTAGTTTCCTAAACCAAGCGACACATATGTATTGTATAATTTTTCTCTTTTGGCTTTCTTTAAACCTGCCGCGCGTCCTTTGGCTGGCGTAAACGTAGACGCTACTGGAAATGAAAAGATAGCGTATTGAATTTCTTTCTTTTTAGCCGTTTCCTTATCGTTTAACGAAGGTGTTTGTTTTATTTTAAATGCATCCGACACCGATGGCGTGTATGGTTTTACCACATTTACCACTTCCGTACTGATGTTTTTCTTCTCTTTGTCTTTGTCTTTGTCCTTATCTTTATCTTGCGCAGTCGCCAAATTTGCTATAAAAAAGATCGCTAAGATACAAGTTGATTTTAGTATGTGAGTTCGCATGTTGTGCTTGCTTTGTAAGTTTGTGTTTAATTTCAATGTGCTGCGTTGCTTTTTAGTTTCCACCTTCTTCTTCAACTGGTGTTACTGACGAATTTCGTTTGGCTTCTGCCTTTTTTACTTTCGCCAATTCTGCTTCTGCTTCTGCAACTTCATCTGGGAATTTTTTGAAATTTTTGATGACACTTTCCAAGATATAGGTTGCTTGGAACGAATCGTCTAACGCATAAGAATTTTTTGCCATGAGTATCAATCCTTTTGCACCAAATTGCTTGTAACTAGAATAGTTTTTTACCAAGCTTTGAATCGCTGTGTTTGATCCTTCATAGTCTTTTTCCTTGTTTTTGAAATATGCTTCGTAATACAATGCTTCTGCCGCTAGTTTCCCTTTGGCAATTTTTTGTACTTCTTTGTACGCTTCTTTTGCTTTGTCTTCGTTATTGGTTGCAATTGCCGAACGCGCAATGATTACGTGTGCATCACTTCTAATTCGGTTGTCTATTTTATCATGCGCCAATACTTTTTCTGCATACGCAACAGCTTCCGTATAATTGTCTTGCTCGTAATTTGCTTTCATTAAGTTCGATTGTGCAAAGGTTACGTTTTGCGGGAAATCGGCACTTTCTTCCAAACGTTTTAAGACAGGAATTGCTTTTGTATAATTATCTGTTTCTAACAATACTTGCGATAATCTTGCCAATGCTTGCTCGGTATATTCGTTACGTTCGCTTTTTAAAACATATTCGTAATGCGGAATTGTTTTTTGTGTTTCGCCTTTGCTAAAGTATGATTGTGCTAAGTAGAAATTTGCTTTTACAGCGTATAATCCACTTGGAAATTTTTGCACATATTTTTCAAATCCTTCAATTGCTTTGTCGGTATTGCTTTGGATGAATTGCTTTTCAGCAGATTCGTACGTTGCTTTGTCCAACTCAGCATCAGTAACGTCTACAAAATCGAGTCCTTTTACCCAATTTGCATATACTTCTACTTGTCCTAATGTAATGTAAATTGACTTTGCTGTTTCTACCGCTTGCAGCGCTTCTTCAGTGTTTGGAAATTTTGCTACCACCGATCGGAATTTTGTCAAGGCAACTTGGTTTTTCCCGGCGTTGTAATTGATCAATCCTTGCTTTAGAATCGTTTTTGGCACATACGAACTCTTCGGATAATCGGCAATCATTTCTGAATACGTATTGAGTCCTTTTGTAGTTTCGTCTTTACTAATATATGTGTTTCCTAATTCGTATAAAGCATCATCACGTAAAGATGATTTTTTATATTTTTTAGTGAATTTGTCTAACTCTGTAATTTTCGTATTTGTTTTTCCTGTAAAACCGTAACAGATCGCTTTTTGGAAATACGCATAGTCTTCGTCAATTCCTTTCATTGCAATGGCTTTGTCGTAGTCTTTGATAGCGTTTGCGTAATCGCTTGTTACAAAATGGCTGTCTCCCAAACGCAAATAACTGTCATTTACACGCGCTTTGTCGTCACGATTGTTAGCTATAAATTTTTCAAAACTCGAAATGGCGCTCGCATATTCTTTTTGTTTGAAATATGTATATGCTAAGTTGTAATCAATGGTTTGTGCTTCTTCTGTATCTGCGATGTTTGAATTGGCAAACGATTTAAAACCTGCTAATGCAATATCATAATTGTCTAGCAAATAGTTTGTTTCCGCTTTCCAAAAAGTCGCTCTTGCCGTATATTCTGCCGATTCGTTTTCTTTGAGCGATTTTTCAAAGAATTCCAATCCTTCTTGGTATTTACTATCGTTAAATAATTCAATTGCTCTGTAGAATGCTACTTTTTGATAGGTTGTTTTATCACTATACTTCTTGCTAGACTCTAACAAATTTAATGCAGCTTCGTAATCTTTAGAAGTGATGTATGAACTTACTAATAGTTCTTCCAATTCTGCTTGATGTTCCGTTTCAGGATATTTTTTTAAGTATGCTGTTAATACAGATGGAACACTTTCGTACGGATTTCCGATTTCATAACTCAATCGCGCATAGTTTAAACCTGCATCTTCCTGAATTTTTAAATCAAAGTCCATTTGCGAAGCATTACGAAATGCATTTAACGCTTGTTGCTTTTTGTCAGTATTCAAATAACATTCTCCTAAATGATAGTAAGCGTTTTGCGCTACAAAATTGTTCCCATCTACAATTTTATTGAATTGCTTAATTGCATTTTCATAATCCTTTTGTTTGTAATACGCATATCCTAATTGATAGAAATCTGTGTTATTCCATCTTCCCTTTTTACCTTTATATGCTTTTAAATATGGAATTGCTTCTTCATATTTTTGCAGATTGAAATAACTTTCACCAATAATTTTATTGAGTTCCGATATTTCTTTTCGGTCTGCATTTGGCAATTCTTTTTTTGATAAATCGATTGCTTTTTGAAACTCTCCAATTTTAAAGTTCATGTCTGCTTTAAAATACGACAGCTTTTCATTGTATTCTTCATCTTGTGAAACACCATCAAAATATTCGCTTGCTTCTTTGTAATTATCTTCTTGATACGCAATATATCCTGTATAGTATTTTGCTTGCGAACCGTATTTTGGAGAATCTAATAGTTTTTGAAAATACGTTTTGGCCTGATCGTACTTTTTAGACGTAAAATACGCGTATCCTTTTTTGAAGTTATACTCTTCACGTTGCGAATTGGTTAAACTCATCTCTCCCGATTTGTCATACCATTTTAATGCGCGTGAATATTTTCCGTTCTCAAAGTAATAATCGGCTACATTTATATAGGCTGAGTTTCGTTTGGTACTTGTCGGATATCTTTTTACAAATTCCTCCATCATATTATCTGCGCCAAGCTGATTCAATCGTACGGCACAATTGGCAATATAATAAGCACAATTGGCTTCTGTTTCGTAATCGGAAGTGCCACCTTTTACTTTATCAAAAAGTGCTTGCGAAGCTTGATACTGTTTGCTGTTATACAAATGTAGTGCTTCGTTGTATTCCTTTAAATCATGTGTATATACTTTGGTTTTTTGCGCGTACGAGAACTGGAAACTTAGTAGCACAAAGCATAAAATGAATTGAAGATGTTTTTTGCTCATGAATCTTGTGGTTTTATGAGGATTTTTTGAATTTCTATTCCATACAAACTTAGCATAAATATATCTGTTTCGCCAATTTTGACAGGTTAAGAAATTCTTTTACTTATAGAAATAACGTCTGTTTTGAGGTATAATTATATCAATAGCAGCTAAAAAGCAATTTCTTTGGCGTATTTAGTATTTTATTAACAATTGAGAAGGTCATAATGACTCATTTAGACGTTAGTTTCAACTTGAACAGTATAGAATTCTGATTTTTGAATTCGTTTTTTTATCATATTCACAATTAACACACATAATAAGTGAGAATTTTACACATTTCACGTATGATTTCGTATTTTAAAGGAAACTTTAATTAAAATCAAATAAATCATGAAAAAAAAGGAAATTAAAAATCTTAGTTTTACAAAAACTACCATTTCAACAATTAACAAAATAAAAGGAGGAACAGATTCTAAACCTTTATCTATTTGTCATTGCAAATCGTATGGACATTGTCCAGATAAAGATGCGGAACAATAGTACTAATTTGAAAAGTGAACTTCGGTTCACTTTTTTTTATATGAATACGCCTTTTATCACAATAAGTTTTCCGTATTGCGGTTTAATTGTTTACTTTGTGTAATCGATTTTAAATCACGTATAGTTCATGGAGCAAATTCTCAGCCTTAGAAACGTTTCTATTTTTCAGCGCGAAAGCCTAATTCTTTCTGAAGTCAATCTTACCATTAATAAAGGTGATTTTGTCTATTTGATAGGAAAAACAGGTTCTGGAAAGAGTAGTTTTATGAAAACACTGTATGGCGATTTACCTTTGACAGATGGTGAAGGTTCCATTGTTGATTTCAATCTAAAAACCTTAAAAGAAAAAGAAATTCCTTTTTTGCGAAGAAAATTAGGCGTCGTTTTTCAAGATTTTCAATTATTACAAGATCGCACTGTTGCCAATAATTTATTGTTTGTCTTAAAAGCAACTGGCTGGAAAGATAAAGAGAAAATGCAGGCGAAGATTGATGAGGTTTTGGACAAAGTTGGAATGAAAACGAAAAACTTCAAATTTCCCTATCAACTTTCTGGTGGAGAACAACAACGTATTGCCATTGCGCGCGCACTTTTAAACGATCCTGAATTGATTATTGCAGACGAACCTACAGGAAATTTAGATCCGCAAACTAGTGTGGAAGTAATGCAAGTACTCCAAGAAATTAATAAAAGTGGACGTACTATTTTAATGGCAACTCACGATTATGCATTGCTACTAAAATATCCTTCAAAAACATTGAAATGTGACGCAGGAAAAGTGTTTGAAGTAGTTCAAAAAAATGTATAGCGCTCTCAAAAAAACAATCAAACAATTAGTTCCGAAACGTTTTATTTTTCAAAACGAACCTTTTTTTCGGTATTTTCACGGTATTTTCTATTTGGGAAATAAGCATCAATGTAGCGTTTGCAAAAAGAAATTACGAACGTTTATTGAGTTACCAAATACCGATTTGTTGTGTCCGTTCTGCGGAAGCTTGGCAAGAAATCGCCGTTTATGGACTATTTTAAATACTGAAGACTATCTAAAAGGACGAATTTTACATTTTTCGCCTTCGCGAAATATCTATCGAAAACTAAAAAAACGTTCCGATTTGCAGTATGTAACTTCTGATTATGAAGATGAATTTATTGCCGATTTTAGATTCGATATTACAAATATTGACCAAGAAGAAGCCATTTTTAACACCATTATTTGCTTTCACGTTTTAGAACACATTCCCAATGATATCAAAGCCATGCAAGAATTATACAGAGTTGCCAAACCCAATGCAAACGTACTAATACAAACACCTTTTAAAGAAGGTGATATTTATGAAAATCCAGCGATTACAACTCCCGAAGATCGATTGGAACATTTTGGACAGGAAGATCATGTGCGCGTATATTCTCCGGAAGGATTAAAAACACGCTTAACACAGGTTGGTTTTACCGTAAAAACCTTATCTTTCCCGCCTAAAACTGACGATATTCGTTTTGGATTTTCGTCTCCCGAAATTGTACTAATTGCTACCAAATAATGCTGTCGATCCTCATTCCAACGTATGATTATGATATTTCTGCTTTAGTGGAAGAAATTCATGCTCAAATTTCAAAAACGGACTATGTTTTTGAAATTTTATGTTTGGACGATCATTCTAATGACAAAGAAACGATTCAGAAAAACGAACGTATTAATACGTTTTCAAATGCTTCGTATACGGTATTGCCTGAAAATATTGGTCGCAGCCGAATTCGCAATTTACTCGCACAAAAAGCTACATACAATTGGTTGTTGTTTATGGATGCAGATGTAATTCCTGTTCATAAGAATTTCATTACCAAATACATAGAAACTATTTCCGAAGAAAAAGAAGTGATTTATGGTGGAATTTTATACCAGGAAGCAAAACCAAAACAAGAAAATGTATTGCGCTGGATTTACGGAAAAGAACGGGAAGCATTATCAGTACAACAACGAGAAGAAGCCTTGTATTTACGCTTTTTAACCTTGAGTTTTTTGATTAAGAAAGAAGTCTTTCAGAAGGTGAAATTCAATGAAGCCATTCCGAATGCACGTCATGAAGATACGTTGTTTGCAAACGATTTGAAACACGCCGAAGTACATTTGACACATATTGATAATCCAGTGTATCATTTAGGTTTGGATACGAGCAAAGAATTTATTCGCAAGTCAATGGAATCGGTAGAAGTGCTGATTTTATTTTTGAAAAACGGATTGATTGAACACAATGATATTTTGATTACCAAAGTGTTTAAACGTGTAAAAACTTTTGGAATAAATCGTATTTTATCATTATTGTATCGCTGGTTTGGAAAACGTTTTGAAAAGAATTTGCTTTCCAACAATCCGTCCATGTTTGTTTTTGACTTCTATAGATTAACGTATCTTTGCTACTTAGATATTCGTAAATAATGCCACTTTTTTCCGTAATTATTCCATTATATAATAAAGAAAAATACATTCAACAAACTGTTGAAAGTGTGTTGCAACAGACTTTTGTAGATTTTGAATTGCTGATTGTGAATGATGCAAGTACAGATAAAAGTGTTTCTGTAGTTTCTCAAATTTCTGATGATAGAATTCAATTGATTGAAAACCCGAAGAATTTAGGACTTTCGGCCACTCGAAATCATGGAATTTCAAAAGCCAAAGGAGAAATTATTGCGTTATTAGATGCGGATGATGTTTGGCTTCCTACTTTTTTGGAAACGATTCAAAAGCTACATATTTCTTTTCCTGAAGCAACTATTTACGGAACGGATTATGTGGAAACGTATACTTCTCAAGAAGATTTAATTCCTCAAAAAAACATAGATCCTACTTTAAAAGGAACTTCTTTTTTGCTTCCAGATTTCTTTGAAGCAAGTATGTTTCAACCTATTTTTTGCCAAAGTAGTTTAGCGTTTAAAAGAGAAATTTGCACTGAATCTGAAGTTTTTAATTCCAACATCACGTTTGCAGAAGATATTGATTTTTATATAAAATACGGCTCCAAATATCGTGTTGCATATCATTATGAAGCATTGGCTAATGTTCGTTTTGATGTGCCCAATCAAATGAGTAAAAATTCAATTGCAACAAAGGTTTTACCAGATTTGGATAGTTATGACGAAGTTGCAAAAAAGAATAATTCTTTAAAGAAATATTTAGATTTGTATCGCTATATTTTTGCTTCGTTGTACAGTTTAGAAAACGCCATTCCGCAACGAAACGCCATGTTGCAAAACTTAGATTATGCAAATTTGACTTTTAAACAGCGTTTATTACTGAAAAGTCCACGTTTTGTATTGGTATTTTTAAAAAAAATGAAAGGTTTCTTGTTGAAACGTAATATTAGAGTGACTTCTTTTTGATTTAGAATCTTTGCTTTTAGATCGGCTTTGCCTATTAGATTTTCGGGGCTTGGGTTATAAAATGAGAACGTCTTTTCGAGTGGTTTTCGTAATGGAATGGAGAAAATTGTATCGAGAAATGCTATGATATAAATTGAACAATAAAGTACATCTCGATACTAATTTCTTAACAGAAATTCACTCGATATGACGACTTGTAAATCGAAGTTAATTTAACATTTAAAATATAGAAAGAAACAGATTACTTCGTGATAAATTCCTCGTGATGACGTATCGAAAGAATCTCAATACTCACTACTAAAATCTTAATACTTATTTAGATAGTTTTACGTCTTCTTTGGTGATTACGTAGTCTTGATAATCGCGAATATAATCAGATTCGTCAAATTCATCAGAAGCCAATACCAAACAAACTGCTCCAGAAGAAAAGTTTTCCAATTCTCGCCAAATTCCGTGTGGAATCAAGCAACCTTGATTGGGTTTGTTGAGCTGAATTCGTTTTTT
Organism: Kordia sp.; assembly: GCF_045105435.1. Taxonomy (GTDB): domain Bacteria; phylum Bacteroidota; class Bacteroidia; order Flavobacteriales; family Flavobacteriaceae; genus Kordia. Next base: position 10,641 of record NZ_JBGCDL010000190.1, read on the forward strand.
ACTTGTACCATCTTTAAAAATAACTTCAAAACTCCCACTCAATGCAATTAACACTTCATGTTGTTCTACATGCGCATGTCCACCTCTTTTTGCGCCACTGGGAATATCATACAAATAATACACACGTTTACATTTGAAAGGAATTGTTTCTCCTTCAATGACAGATATGTTTCCTCTATAGTCTTCGATTTTGGGGATCGTTATTAGGTGAATATCAGCAACAGTTGTAGACATATTATTCGGTGGTTATTAGTTGAATCCATCGCTGGATTATTGGTTGTTCGGTGAATTTAGTAATTGAAGATACTGCATTTTGTTTACAATTCATATACAAATCAATATTTTCGATTAACAGTAACATTGCATCTTTCAAATTCGCAAAGTTTTGATCTTCAACAAGCAAACCATTCGTTTTTTGTTGAATTATTTCACTTGGACCCGATTTGCAATCAAATGCAATAACAGGTGTTTGCTGTTGCAATGCTTCTATTAAAACCATTGGAAAGCCTTCTACCCTACTGGATAAGACTAAATATTTTGCATTTTTAATGTATGTTGCTACATTTTCCACAAAACCCAACAGCTTTACATCTGCTTGCAATTGCAATTTTGAAATTAGTTTTTCAAGTGATTTTTTATCATCGCCATCGCCACAAATGAATAGTTTTATATTTTTTTCTGCTAATTTGGAAGCGTGATAGGTTTCAATCAAACGATCAAACTGTTTGATATCATTTTGCAAACGTCCTACAGCAATAACATATTCATTTTGCGTGTCTAAAGTAGTGATTTCTTCTGGCTTATCAGTAGTAATATAGTTCGGAATGTGTACTTGGTTTTCAAAACCGTATACTTGGTTTAATTTTTCTTCAATTGCTTCCGAAACAGCAACTACAGAATGTGTATTGTTATATATTTTTTTAAATAGTTTTCCTTTCGGGATATGCCATTTAATATGATAACTGTGTACCATCATAACCATCTTTTTTGCCTCAAAGATGCATTTGTGCAACAAGTATTCCATCACAAATCGACTGCGCGATCGAAAGTCAATGTAGATATCTGCATTGCATTTTTTATATGCTTTTTTAAAAGCAAAAAACTTCTGAATTTGTTTGATGATTTTTATAGAAGATTCATTTGCACCCAAATTATACAACTCACCTTCGTACTTATATGTAATTTGATCTTTTAGCGAAATAATAGCGACTTCAAATCCGTATTTATGAAGTGATTTAGAAAAGTTTGCCGCCTGCTTTTCTGCGCCTCCGCCACTTAGGCAATCGACAATTATACAGATTTTCTTTTTAGAATTTTGCAGCATAAAGTTTTCCTACTATCTTTCACGCAAATATACTGTTTATGCGAGTATTATTGATAGGAGAATACAGTAGATTTCACAATTCGCTCAAAGAAGGTCTACAAAAGTTACAGCACGATGTTACACTCATCGGTCGCGCTGACAACTTTAAAAATTATCCTATTGATATTTCGCTCGAAGCTACTTTTTTTCATAAAAAGATTCCGAATGCATTTCGACAACTCATTTTTAAAGTTTGTAATGTAGATATTGCCTTTTTAGAAATTGCCTATCGCTTTTATAAACACAGAAAGTCGTTTCGCAATTATGACGCCGTTCAATTGATTAATGAATTTCCTTTTGCAACCACGCCGCGCATCGAACGAAAGTTATTGAAATATATTTTCAAGCATAATAAAAACGTGTATTTGTCTTCTTGTGGTGATGATTTTCATTACGTGAATTATATCTTGAATGCTGACTTGCCATATCACATGCTAACAGCTTATGAGCATGATAAAAGTACTAAAAAATGGTTTCAATATTCGCTGCAATATTTGTCAAAATCGCATGAAAAGTTGCATCATTTTGTGATAGAGAATGTGAAAGGTGTAATTCCTGCAAATTTTGATTATGAAATGGCGTATCGGACACATCCAAAAGTATTGCCATTAGTGCCGTTTCCTATTAATATAGATTTATTGCAATTTCAACCATTACAGTACAATGGAAAAGTGAATATTTTTCATGGTGTGAATAAAGTTAATTATTTAAAAAAAGGAAACGATCTTATTGAGAAAGCTTTGAAAATTATAGAAGAAAAGTATCCGAATCGTGTTGCTGTAAAAACAGCGTCTAATTTGCCGTATTCGGAATATATTCAAACGTATAGCGAAGCGCATATTATTATGGATCAGCTATATGGATACGATCAAGGATATAATGCGTTAGAAGCAATGGCGAAAGGAAAAGTAGTGTTTTCAGGTGCTGAAACCGATTTTACAACTTATTATAAACTCGAAAAAACAGTATTGATTAATGCAACGCCAAACGTAGATGATTTGGTTGAAAAATTAAGTTTTCTGATTGAAAATCCAGCTGAAATGATTCAAATTGGTCAAAATGCACGTGCTTTTGTGGAAAAGTTTCACGAGTACGAGAGTGTTGCTGAATTGTATTTGGAACGTTGGCGCTCCGACTCCGCTCAGCGCTCTTAGTTTTACTTTTTGTTGATTTGTTATTCGTTGTTCGTTATTCGTTATTCGTTATTCGTTATTCGAAAATACTTTTTATTTAAAATTTAGCATTTTACAATTCCCATTTTCAAAGACTTAGTCTACGAATACCTTCATACACGACAATACTGACTGCATTGGCTAAATTTAAGCTTCTTATGTGTTCACTAAACATAGGAATTGTGTACAACTGTTCTGTATTAGCTTCTGTGATTTCTTCAGATAAACCAACCGATTCTTTCCCAAAGACCAAAAACAATTCATCTTCAAACGGAATTTCTGTATACAATTTATCGCTTTTACTGGTGAGATACACCATTTTTTTGTCCGCATTTTTAGCGTAGAATTCGTCTATATTTTCATAAAAATGCACTTGTAAATACTGCCAATAATCGAGTCCTGCACGTTTGAGTCGCGCATCTGTAATTTCAAATCCAAAAGGTTTTACTAAGTGTAAGTTGGAACCTGATGCCAAACTTAAACGTCCTATATTTCCTGTGTTGGTTGGAATTTCTGGTTCTATAAGAACTATGTTGTATGCCATTTATTTTGTAGATTATTATTCTTCTCTTCCAATATATGTAATAGCGATGGCTATAAAACACATTCCGCCCAGTAATCCTAAACCTATAGCGCCACCATTTGCTCCAGAGTGACTTGTAACAGTATGAGAATTTGATCCTTTATTATTATAATCTTCAATTTCTACACTTCCAAATTTGAATGCTCCAATGATACTTACTATTGCAACAAAAATTAAAAATCCTCTAAAAGTTTTCATATACTTTAATTGTATTATTGTTTTTATGATTGGCTAGAATCAAAACAATGAAGGGAAAGTATTCAAATATAAATTTTTCTTTTTGGTGAAGCTATATTTTATTCAAATTTAATAAAATCGATTTCTATTTTAAATGGTCCTGCTTTTTTCTCGTTGGAGATGAAACCAATTCGTAAGATGTTTTTTAATTCTTCCAGTGTAGGTTTTCCATCTCTTTTTCGTCCGATGTTGTATCGTACAAAGTCTGAGAATGCAATTTCCTTTTTAACCCACTTCCAATCAGTTGTTGGTAAATCTACTTTATAATACGGAACAAACCAGCGTCTGTCCATTTCTAAAGTAAAACCCATTGCATATTTTTTGGAACGATAGCGAATGATTATTTTTTTATATGCTGAAAGATCGCGCTTTTTGTAGCGACTTCTAAATGATGAAAAACCTCCGTTGTTTTCTAGTGAAATCGTTCCACTGAAGTGAACATAATCATCCGATAATTCATAATCACCTTCGGAAAGTCCGCCCATGACACCATCATTAGTAATTCGCCACAGTTCTCCATCTTTGTTTTTTCCGAAATCAATTTTGGATTGTTGCGCGCATAAAAATTGTGTAATGAGCAAAAAGTATAGTATGGAACGTATGTGCATTCTTTTTTTTCTTCAATATACGAAGATTTTAGAAAATTTAGATTCTGACATTCTGTTTCGGAATTGTGATATTTTGATTTTGTATACACTTTTTGGGTTTATTTTTCTATTTTCGTTTTTCATTATGTATTCACCTATTTCCCTGTTATTTTATGGAATCTAATTTTATATCTGAAAAAGCTACTATTGGTAAAAATGTTACTATTGGCAAGTTTTGTATTATTGAAGATGATGTAGTTATTGGCGATAATACGGTGATAAAAAATTATGTCGAGTTGCGGAAAGGCACTGTGATCGGCGAAAACTGCTATATTGATTCACGCGTGACTTCTTCTGGAAATTGTGTGATTAAAAATAATGTAACAATCCGTTACGATTCTATTTTAGCCAGAGGTTTACTAGTGGAAGACAATGTATATATTTCTCCAAAATTAATGACGAACAATTTAAATACTGCCAAAGAACAAATTGGTGGTGCGCATATTGGGAAGAATGTTTTTATTGGAACGAATTGTATTTTGCATCACGGAATTATGATTGGCGAAAATAGTGTCATTGGCGCTTTGTCATTTGCGAATAAAGATATTCCTAAGGACGAAATTTGGTTTGGGAATCCTGCGGTTTTTAAACGAAAAAAATGATTTTTTTTTAGATCGCTGCGCTGTTAGATTTTAGATCGCTTACGCTGTTAGATCACTTCATTCTTAGATATTTCTCGCTTTTGTCTGAATTGTTTATAGTACTTTTCAAATCAAAGTATACACTTCGACTGCGCTAAGCATGAATGCTTTTAGACTTGTTTTATTATTTTGAATGGTAAATGTTAGATTTTAAATTAATTCACAACTAAATGTCTAACTATTAAACTCAAATCGTCACTTCGAGTGAAATTCTAGAAGAATTTTGTATCGAGAAGCTCTCAGAAACTAAAAATAAACTTGCTTCACAGCTAAACCTATAAACTTTAAGAAATCATAGTTGTTCTCGATACAACAAATCATAGATTTGCCACTCGAACTGACGTTTGGTGGAACGTATTGTTTTAAAATGTTAATGTTAGATTTTAAATTGCTTACAGATAAGCTTCTAAACTAAAAAAACTACCAAATAATCTTATACTTTTTCAGCATTTCTTTTTCGCCTTCCCAATCGCGATTATAGTTCTTTTTGATGAGTTTTGCAGGAACGCCGCCAATTAAGATGTTACTTCCTAAATCTCTGTAATCCTTATTTACAACTGAATTGGACGCAATGACGCAATTTTCTGGAGTTCTCGTCCCTGGCATGATTGAAATTCGGTTGGAAAATGCATTGTATTTTGCTAAATGTACCGGATTCGTCATTGGATAATGTTCACCAGTTTCCGTATTCATCATCGGATGAAAGTTAGAATCTGTGAGTTGCGATTCGTACCCAATTCCAACCCAATCGCTTAGAATAACTTCTTCTTTACAGACAAGTTTTACATTTGAGCCTAAACACGACATATAGCCAAATTCGCAATACGCGCCTTCTCCTACATGCACAAAACAGTCAATTCCGATGTGTGCATTTCCTTTGAAAACAAGCTTTCCTAACACAGAAAGTTCTGCGATTCTTTTGGAACGTGTTTGCAATTCAAACTTTTGTCCAAAACCAATCATTCCTTTTTTTATTTCTGGAACATCTAAGATAATTTCGCCACTTATGTTTGAGAATTTTACTGAACCATAGAAGAATACAGGTAACTTTTTCGCAATATGAAACGGAAACTTTTTGTAATTGAAGTAGATTGTTTTTATCCAATTTACCGCAAAATAAAACTTCCATATACTTCGTATTTTATTAAAAATCCGTCTCATGATCGTTTTGAAAGCTTATTTTTTATCAATTGTTTGATATTCATTTTTTTCTGCAATTGCGAATATGTAAAGATATAAGAAAGTAGCATTACTACAATGATTCCTCCATATTTCAGGTAATTACTTTCTAAAAATGTACACGCAAATGCAGTTCCACACAAAAGTACACATTGTACAAATAGCTTGTAAAATGAACTTTGAAATTGCAAACCATAACTTATTTTTGAAATGATAAGCATTCCTATAAAGTGTATTATATAATAAGCCAACACACTGATTCCCAAACCTGTTAATCCGTAAAAATAATAACCTGTACAGTTCATTATCAACATTAACAAACTAAATCCAATTGACGTTTTTACAAATATTTTAGAGTCGCCTTTTGCCAGAATTACATAGCCTACCGACCAAGAAACTGCTTTGAATACCATTCCCAAAACTCCCCAAGAAATCAATCCTAAGATGACTAAAAATTCTTTTGAGTATAATATTTTTACAACCAAAGGCGCTGCAATAAAAAATGTTGTAATGATTGGCGTTATGAGTAAAATAGCAATCGTAGCTTGATTTCGAACTGCAATTTGTACTTGCGCATTATCTGTATGAATTGAAGACAAACGGGGAAAATAATCGGTTCCCATGGCGTTAAAAATCATTCCTACATACGAGTTTATGATTAAAAATCCTGCGGTGTAATAACCAACTTCGTCCAATCCGCCCTCGTATCTAATGTAAATTTGCAATAGATACGTTGCTAAAAGCATGACAATTCCGGTAACACTCAATACAAATCCTAAGTGAAGCATGTCTTTTCCTTTGTGATAGGCTTCTTTGATTCCTAATGAAATACGTTGAATTTTGAGTGTATTTACAAAATACCAAAAGAATACAAAGATTACGACTGCCGTAATGATAATTGTGGGCGCAATGGCTTTTATTTCATATATATAATACAATGGAATGGACACAATTAATCCAACTGTACTTCCCAAAACATTGGCAACAGCTAGTTTTTTGAGCGCTTGTGTTCCTTGTAAAATTGCAATTTTCCCGTTGGTTAACTGCATAAAAAAGATGGCTATTGCCAACCAAATAAATTCAAAAGTATAGTCTGTATTCCCGAAAGTAAGTTGACTTAATAAAGCCGAAAATACAATGGTTAAAATAGCGCCAATAATCGCTGTTATAGCAATAAATTTTTGCAGAATACTAACCGTTTCTACAATTGCCTTTTTATCTTTTGAAGCGTGTACGTGCGCCAATTCTTTCACCGCACTTGTGTCCAAACCAAGTTTTGCAATTTCGCTTACTACCTGAATTGTACTGTTAAAAAGTCCAATAATTCCCATTCCGACACCACCGAGAAGAATTGCAACAATTTTTACACGAATGACCGAA
>NZ_JBGCDL010000191.1:0-4125 GCF_045105435.1 Kordia sp.
ATGAAACAACTAAACCCATCCATTAAACTGCATGTGCTTATTGGCGCGTTAATCAGTGCTTGGATCTTTTTATTTGCCTTTTTTATTCGTCCCTTTGAACATGGAAGAATGGATTTTAAGGTTTGGATGACTGTAAGTTTAGGCTTTAGTATTCTTGCATTTGTATGTTACGGATTTATTACGTTCTTTCAAAAAATAGTATATGAACAAAAGTTAAAATGGAATATTGGACTTGAAGTCATAACACTGATACTTTTCTTTGTTTTATATACAATTGCTACATATATTTTCTACAGAAGTTCGCTTGTGAGCGGAATTTATGATTTTTCTACCTTTTTAAGAGAAATTATTCTGAATTCTGTATTGATTTTAACACCAATTTTAATTTTGGTACGAACGTATGCTATTAAATTGATTCCTGTAAAAGATGATCGAATTACGATTAAAGGAGAGAATAAATTAGATATTTTAAAAATTAAACAAGTGGATTTAATTTGTATTTCCAATTCGCAAAACTATGTGGAAATTTTCTATTTAGAACATGGAGAATTGAAATCAAAATTGATTAGAAGTTCACTCAAAAAATTACAATCTAACTTTGAATTCCTATTGCAAATTCATCGTTCACATTTAATAAATCCAACACATTTTAAATCCTGGAAAGATTCTTCAACCATTTCATTGACGCAAATTGAACTTCCCGTGTCAAAAAACTACAAAGAGCAAGTTTTAGCGCTTTAATTTTATACCTAAAACGATATATTTCATACCTAAACAGTAGGTTTTCAACCAAAATAACTGACTTTATACCTTAGTGTAGTTTGGCTATTTCAATACACTCATTTTGATATTATTTTTGAGCTCATCAATCAATTAAAAATATTAAAAAATGAAAAAATTAGCTTGGCTTATCTTTATTGGTCTGTGCCTATTTATTAGCGTCTATCCTATAAAATACTTTTTGGCAGACGAACCTATTGCATTATTATCTTCAAAACCCGACGAAGTACTGAATAGTACTTTATATATGACCGCCTTTTACATACATATTGCATTTGGTGGCATCGCGTTATTTGTCGGTTGGATACAATTCATAGGAAAATTTCGAAAGAAATTCATGAAAGCACACCGAATTATTGGGAAAATTTACGTGTTTTCAATCTTCATTAGCGGTCCTGTAGGATTGTATGTTGGTTTCTTTGTTAAAGGCGGACTTGTCGCTAAAGTAGGATTTGTGTTTGGCGCTTTTATTTGGACGTTGATAACTTACATGGCGTATAAAGCCATACGAAAAGGAAATGTAGCAAAACACCGTGAATACATGATATATAGTTATGTTGGAAGTTTTGCCGCAGTTATGTTACGATTTATTCTACCACCTTTAATCAGTATTACAGGAGATTTTAGTTTTGCATACGGAATCTCTGTTTGGGCAAGTTGGTTGCCTAATGTTGCAATTGCGTATGTATGGATACATAAAAAAGAAGTACTAGTTTCGATTTATGAAAAATATAGAATCAAGAAAGTATTGATCGGAATGTCTATTTTGGTTGGAACTACGATTTTGGTTTCCTATATGAGTCCGCAAACTTGGTTGTATAAAAGTGCTGCTTTTGAAGGTGAAGCATTTGAAAAAACAACTTCTTTAACAAATTCGGTCTTTACAGAAGAAAAACTACAGGAGATTGATACGTATTTGAAAGAAGAATCGGAAACTACAAGTATGATTGTGCTTGAAAATGGTAAAGTCGTATATGAATATGGAGATGTTTCTGAAATTAGCTACAATGCTTCCGTTCGAAAAAGTATTCTAGCAATGTTATATGGGAAATATGTTGATAACGGTACGATTGATTTGAATGAAACGATTGACAATCTAGGAATTAACGAAGATGATGGATTGTTAGCGATTGAAAAACAAGCAACAGTTGATCATATTGTAACAGCACGATCAGGTGTGTTTCATCAACCAGCAAATGGTGGATACGATACTAAAAACCTTAAAAAAAGAGGTAGCGTAGCGCCTGGAACGTACTTTTTGTATAACAATTGGGATTTTAATGTAGCTGGATTTATTCTGGAAGAAAAAACAGGAAAAAATGTTTATCAAGAGTTAGAGCAACAACTAGCAATTCCGTTAGGTTTCCAGGATTGGAATATTCAAAATCAAGATAGAACAGTCAATACAGCTAAATCGCGTTATTCTGCATATCATATGCATCTTTCTACACGCGATATGGCAAAAATTGGACAACTTATGCTGCAAGAAGGTACATGGAATGGAAAACAATTGATTTCTAAAGATTGGATTCGTAAAATTACAACAACAGTTACACCGAAAGATACTGTAAACATACGTTATAATAAAGATTTGTCATGTCCTGCACAGCTTTCATACGGATACATGTGGTGGTTGTTTGATCGCTTTTATGACAATCCAGATTTTGAAGGCGCATATACAGCTTGGGGCGCATTTGGACAATACATTACGGTGATTCCAAAACGAAATGTTGTCATAGTTCATAAAACAACGGTTGATATTTACACATTACTTAATTTTTCAGACAGAACTTCGACTCCAGAATGGCGTTATTGGTGGATTTTACGAAAATTAATGTTGAATCGTAAATCTATTTCAGCTTTAGCAAAAGAAAAATCGACAGATGAAATTATTGAGTTTATTAAAGCAGAATATACAAAAGATTCTGAATATGCAATTTCTGAACGTTTAATCAATGAATATGGACAGTCATTAGCTGAAAAAGGAAGACATGAAGAAGCCATACAGTTTTACAAACTAAATTTTGAATTGTATCCAGAAGGTTATTATACGCATCGCGTGTATGATTATTATATAGAAAGTTTACGCAAACTTGGAAGCGATGAACATGAATTATTGCCGTTGCTTGAAAAGTCTTTTGAATTAAATCCTTGGAATAAGGAATTAGGCAAGGAGATTAAGAAATTGAAGTCTTGAATATGATACTATACTATAAACGTCAATTCAAATAAATTTTCAAAGTATTCTCGATGCAATTTCTTCGATTCTATTCAGAAAATCACTTGAATTGGCATTTTTTGGTATTACTGAGTTTTTTAAGAAAGGTTAGTACTATGATTCGTCGTTGCGAACGTAGTGAAGCAATCTGTTACTTCAAATAACAGGATTTGTACTATAACAAACAGATTGCCACGTCACTATCGCACCTCGTAACGACGTTTCAAAATGATTTTAATAAATCTTAACTTTTGTCATAGGAATTGAATTGACGTTTGCTAATTGACGAATTCTAATGTCATTTCTTCATTCCGAACAAAATACGTGTGATTTTATACGGATAGATTAAAATCTTGTAAATCAGTATGATTGCAGGAAAAGAAGTAACGATTAGTAAGATCATTTTTACTGGAATATTCACGTCAAGCTGAATGATATAATACGCAAATACTACAATAACTGTTTGATGCAGAATGTAAAACGGGTAAATGGCTTCGTTCAGTTTTTGTACAAGCGTACTCTTTTTATTCAACCAAATTTGACCAAAACCTAATAAGGTAATCACAAAACTCCAACCAACTAAACAACAGACAAGATACCAAAAAATCCAAAGTGTGTTAGTAGAAAAATAGGGTGAAAGCCATTCGTTTGGCATCAAATAGTACGTATAGAAAATGATGGAACTTGCAATAAATAGTACGGCATTTGTTTTACGATATAGCTTCAAGTGCAACCAAGTCGATTCTGCGGAAGCGAACAACATTCCCAAAATCAAGAAAAATCCATAGAAAAACGTAGTGGAGAAATTGAGAAGGCTTTTGTCAGAGCTTGGATAGTATTGTTTGAGCACTATGAATACAATACTTAACGGAATCACCAAAGCAAAAAGCCCAAAGCGTTTTGACGTAATGTGTTCAAAAAACTCTAGAAACTTGCTCGATTTCGAAGATTTCAGGAACAAAATAAATGGAATTAACACCATAGACATCCAAAATAGATTTTCTATAAACCAAAGATGATTTACGCCAAAATGCCCGTTTGTATATACGTCAAAATAGGAAGTAAAAGAATCGATGTTTCCAAAGTATATTTGTGGCGGCACAATAACTAACACACCAAAAAACAAC
>NZ_JBGCDL010000192.1:0-16097 GCF_045105435.1 Kordia sp.
TTGCGCTCAAACCACGAATCGTGATCTTTGTGATGATGATCTTTGTGTAACGACCATAAAAAACCGTGCATTACGTACTTATGCGTTGCCCACGCCATAAATTCCATAAGACAAAAAGTTGCAAAAAAAGTAGTTATCCAAATAAAGGTATTCATTGTTTATTATTTATATCAAGTTTAACTGATAATTTACATACGACTTCGCTAATAACGCCATTTTTTGATAATTTGGAATGCGAATTCGTGCGTTTTTAATTTTAACCGATGGTGTGCGTTTTAGTTTGTGTAAGAGCTTAGAATAGTATTTATACGCAGTAAATACGCCAAATTTTGCTTCTAGTGGCAATTTAGCAATTCCTTCCAAACCAAGTCTGAAATCGTTTTCAATTTCTTCAATGATTTTTTGTTTAGAAGCTTCGTCTAAATTTTTTAAATCGGCATCTGGAAAGTACGTTCGATCTAAATCTTCATAATCCGCTTTTAAATCACGTAAAAAATTCACTTTCTGAAAAGCAGAACCTAGTGACATGGCAGAAGATTTTAATTCTTCGTATTTATTTTCATCACCTTTAACAAACACTTTTAAGCACATTAATCCAACTACATCTGCCGAACCGTAGATATATTCTTGATATTCTTCGTTGGTTAAATATACTTTTTTGTCCAAATCTTGACGCATACTTTTCATAAAAGCATCTACCAAGTGTATGGGAATGTCGTATTTGTGAACTGTGTGTTGAAACGAATTTAAAATTGGATTCAAACTTATTTTATGTTCCAAAGCGGAATCCCAATCAGCTTGAAACTTATCGAGTAAAAATTCTTTATCATACTCATGGAAAGAATCTACAATTTCATCTGCAAATCGCACAAAGCCATAAATATTATAAATATCTTGACGAATAGATGTCGACAACATTTTTGTTGCAAGTGAAAAAGACGTGCTGTACGATTTTGTAACAAGCGTACTGCAATTGTAAGAAACAGAATCAAATAGTGCTTTCATGAGTATTTGGTTGATGTTTGGTGATTAATTCGGCTACCAACTTCCCAGAAATCAATGCTGGAGGAACTCCAGGGCCAGGAACGGTTAATTGTCCAGTAAAATATAAGTTTGTTACTTTTTTACTTTTCAAATTGGGTCTTAAAAATGCAGTTTGAAGCAGCGTATTTGCCATTCCATAAGCATTTCCTTTATAAGAATTGTACTCTTTTACAAAGTCATTTACACAAAAGGACTCTTTAAAGATAACATGATTTAATATATTTTGTTGCGTAATTTCTTGAAATCTGTCCATAATGATATCAAAGTACTGATCGCGAAGCGCTTGTGTGTCTTCGAGTCCTGGCGCGATCGGAATTAAGAAAAATCCACCTTCTTTTCCTTCTGGAGCTGCTTTCGGATCTGTCATAGATGGAAAGTTTGCATAAAATAAAGGTTCTTTTGGCCAAGATGCTTTGTCGTAAATTACATGTGCATGCGCATCAAAATCTACATCAAAAAATAAGGTATGATGTGATACGTTTTTAATCTTTTTGTCAAATCCTACATAAAATAGGAGTGAAGAAGGCGCAAATGTTTTTTTGTCCCAGTAATTTTCTGAGTATTGACGGTATTTTGTGTCTAATAACGTTTCTGAATGATGATAATCTGCACCAGAAAGAACAATATCACCTTCATACTCGCCATTTTCAGTAATCACTTTTTTGGCTTCTTTTCCTTCAACAGCAATCTTTACTACATTTTCATTTGTTTTAATGGTAACGCCCAAACGTTTTGCTAAGGTTTCCATTGCTTGAATAATGCTGTACATTCCGCCGTTAGGATGCCAAGTTCCCAATCCGAAATCAGCATAATTCATAAAACTATAAAAAGAAGGTGTATCACTTGGTTTCGCGCCTAAAAATAATACTGGAAATTCTAATATTTTGATCAATCGGTCATTTTTAAACTCTTTGCGAACATCGCGTTTAATGTTGCTAAAAAATTGACCAATCTTTTTAATTGTTTTCGTGTTGACTAATTCTAAAGGAGAAACGCCTGGTTTATAGACCAAATCTTTAATCGCGACATTATAATTGTCTTCTGCGTTTGCGATAAACTTTTTAAGTTTTACGCTGCTTCCTTTTTCTTCTACTTCAAAAGCGGCACAAATTTTTTCGAGTGTATCTTCAATACGAATAGAATCATTTTTGCCAAAATATACTTCGTATGCAGGATTTAATTTTTCTAGATGATAAAATTCCGAAGGTTTCGTATTGAAGTCATTAAAAAATCGTTCAAATACATCTGGCATCCAGTACCAAGAAGGTCCTAAATCAAAAGTAAATCCCTCTTTTTTTAACTGTCTAGCTCTTCCGCCAACCGTTGCATTTTTTTCTAAGATTGTAACGTCGTATCCCGCTTGTGCTAAGTAACAAGAAGCAGATAATGAGGAAAATCCAGAACCTATAATTATAGTCTTTTGTTTCATTGTTTAACAAATGTAATAAAAAGTTAAACAAAAATAAAATTGGATTTTAGATTTCTTCAACAAGATCAACTATTGACTTGAAAACTTTGAGGTTTTTGAAGTTTTTTGTGTTCTTTATGTGCTTCGCTTGGTAGCCTAAAAGCCATAAATGATTTTCTTCAAGACCAATGAGTTCATTAAACTCTTCTAAGTAGTCTTCTAACTTGTCTTCAGCAGGTGTGACCGTAAAGTAAGAAATAAAATGTAGTTCTGGAAAAAAGTTGTGAACATTTGTTAAACTATCAATCGGAATTGTTTGGCCAAGATATATAGTATGATATCCTTTTAGTTGCAATTCGTAGTTTAAATATAAAAGTCCAATTTCGTGGATTTCATTTTCTGGTAAGTAGAGGACAAACGTTTTTGTCTTATTCGATTTTTCTAAAGACTGAATACGTTCTGTGTTTAAAATAATCTTTTGTTTAACTAAACTAGAAATAAAATGCTCATGAGCAGGATTGATTGTTTGAGTGTGCCACAATACACCTAACTCATTTAACAAAGGAATAAAAGTTTCGTAAAAGATTTCACGAAAAGACTTCTCAGCTAATAATTTATTGTAAGTGTTGTAGAAAAGGCCATAATCAAAATTCAACATTGATAACTTGAAAGAATTCAATGCTTGGTTGTGAATATTTTTTTCAGTTGCAATTTCTCGAACAAGTATATGTATTTTATCCTCAGGAATTTGTGCAATCTTTGAAATTTTGTATCCGTTTTTGTATAGTAATGTGATGTTAAGAAGTTTTTGTAAACTTTTTAAATCGTAAGTACGTATATTAGTATCTGTTCTTTCAGGCGCTAATAAATCATATCTTTTTTCCCAAATACGAATCGTATGCGCTTTTACTCCTGATAAGTTTTCAAGATCTTTTATACTAAACTTAGTTTTAACAGCATCCATTCGTTTAATCTTTTTCTTTATAGCTTAAACAAAAATACTAAATTTATTTGCAGATTCTATATTATTAACACACTTTTATGTTATTAAGAATTGTTATAAATAAAAAAGCTATCAGAAATGATAGCTTTTAGTAAAATTATTTTCAGTGTCATTTAGCACTTTTCTAATGTATTACAGTCATACTGTAAAGAATATAGAGCACATACTAAAGGTTGTACTGTTAGTGCTATGGTGCAATTTCCAATAGGTCTAGCACATGTAACAGTAAATACATCTGTTTTGTTTGCTCCTCCAATAATAGATTCATTTAGTGAAGAAATACGTTGTTTTTTTAGACTCAATGAGTTTAATTTTCTTTTTTTCATGTTGATATGTTTTTAAAATTCATATTAAATGTATAGAGAAAAATAGTACTATAAAACTAAAGTAAGTCGGTATTTATAAATGCAGAGTTATTTAACTTTTTTATTATTGAATTTGTTTTATATGCTTGATTTTTAATTGTTTGTAAAAAAAAGAAAAGTGAACAATTGTCCACTTTTCTTCGTAATTGTGTAATTATAGTAGTTTACTTTTTAATCACTTTTTCAATAAATGTTTTTGATTTGGTTCGCACCTGTACAAAATACATTCCTTGTAAATGACGTTGAATATCTACAGAAAGCTTGGTTGTACTTTCAAAATCGATTGTTTTGACAAGATCACCTTTAAAGTCTAAAATTTGCAATGTTCCGCTTTCTTCTTCATCAAAATAGACAGAAAATGCTCCTTGATTTGGATTTGGTGCGATGTACATTTTTTGTTCTTTTACATCAGAAACATCTTGTACTGTAGTTTCTTCTATAAAAGCCACGGTGTCATCAGCGCTTCTGCTAACAAATGATCCTGTACAACCTTCAATATATGCTCTAAATGTGGAACCATTCAATGCGTCAAATCCGGGTGTTAATACAACTTCTGTTCCTGCATGATAAATTGCAGTTGCTCCCGAACTGATTGTATTAGAAGCCGTAATATCATTAGAAGCTTCTTGCGTATCTGTTCCTGATGGTACATTGGTTGTAATATTTAATGAGCTTGGACAAGGTGTAAGTAACTGTGCTGCGGCACAAACATCAATTAATCCATGCCCGTAATTATTATCTTGTCCAGTGGTACCTAAATCGATTGCTGACGCCATTAAGGCATCTTTAATTTGATCTACAGTTGCATTCGGATCTACTTGTCGTAACAAAGCAATAGCTCCTGCAACATGAGGTGTAGCCATTGAAGTCCCGTTAAAAGAACTGTATCCTCCACCAGGAATAGACGATCTAACAGAAGATCCACGCGCTACAACTTCTGGTTTTATAGCTAAAAGCGGATCGGTTGTACAGGTTGATGGACCTCTACTGCTGTAAGAAGCAATACTACTTCCTGTAGCATCTAAAGCTCCGACAGAAAAAGTATTGTAAGCTGTTGTTGCTCTATCAGAAGGTGTTCGTAACGAACTACTTCCAAAACCACCTTCGTTTCCAGCAGCAAAAACTACGACTACAGTTGCAGCTTCTACATTGTCAATTACGGACCAAAATGTAGTGTCGCATGCATTAGGAACGTGGCCAAATATTGGACTCAATCCCCAAGAGTTTGAGCTTACATCTGGAACATCGTTTACTGTGGCAGGATTTCCGTCAGGATCAGCCGTCCATTGAAATGCTAATAAAGCCTTTGAAATGGTGTTGCTAATTCCGCCAACATCAATAACTCCGGCAGAAATCCATTCGGCGTCATAGGCAACTCCAATAATGTCTCCAGTAGTACTTCCGAGAATCGTTCCCATTGTGTGTGTACCATGTGAACCAGAATCGACAGGAAATGAAGGAGACAATCCGTTCGGATCAAACCATGCTTCGGCAGGCGTAACACCAGTTGCATTTCCGCGCCATTTTGTTGTCAACGCAGGATGATTTGCATCTACACCAGTATCTAAATGTGATACCAAACGTCCTGCGCCTGTATATCCTTGTGCCCACATACAATCAGCATTGATTAGTGTAACACCTGGTTCTATACCAGAAGTACTTATGGAAGAAGCAGTTGTTCTTTGGGTAGGTAAAATAGAATTGATGATATAATCTAAATATACAAAAGCAACATCTTTGTGCTGACTTATTTCGGCTACCGTTTTTGCTTTTGCTTTAACAAGTACAGCATTAATGATCCAAAGTGGTTTGATGTCGCTAATATCGCCACGTTTCTTTCGCATATTCAAGTACGACATAAAATCTTTTTGCGTACGTTCTGCTTTATCTTGCAGCATTGTTACCACTTGTTCATGTAATTGTTGTCTTGTGAGATTTTCTTGATTTCTCTTTAACTCTGTAATCGGAACTTGATCAGAAAGCATCACAATGAAAGATACTTGTTCTTCTGATTGTTTCGTTTTGAGTTGTGCTAGTAAATTTTCGTCAATTTTTTCTTGGGCTATACCTGAATACCAAACAAAAGAGAGAAAACTTAGTATATATATAGTTAAGTTTTTCATAATGTTATTGTTTAAGAATAGCGCTTATTTTTTATTGATTTCTTTGTCTAGTTTTTCAGATAATGCATCTACTTGTTTTTGTAGTTTGATGATGTACAATGTCAATTCTTCAATTTTTTCTTGTTGAATACGTGTAATATCACCCAATTCAACACCTTGTGCTTCTACTTGTTTTTCTGATGGAACATTTGGCAAGTGCCCGTTTTCTTTAATGAAACTTTCTACTTCAGTGATTGGAAGTAACTCATAATCAGCATCAAAAACATAATCAGCCCATCCTGTACGCACACGAACTTCTTCCGTTAAAATTCCACCTTTAACATATAAGCTATACGCGCTTGTATTTGCACCACCAACACTATTTGGCAATTGATTTGTGTTGATTCCGACTTTATTTTGATTAAACTCACCATAAACTAACGGTGTTGACGTAATAGTGTTATCAATATACAATTTATCACTTCCAGTTTCACTATATCCAGCATCTTTACCTATAAACACATTTCCTGCTCCGCTAGAATTGTTATATCCTGAACGATATCCTAGATAAACATTATACTTTCCGTCTTTAATGACACGACCACTTTCAGTACCAACGGCTATATTATAATTTCCTCCAGGAGCACCATTTGATCCAATTCCAGAGTTTTTCCCAACATATACATTTCCTTGTCCTCCTGCATTGTAATATCCTGCCGCAGCTCCAAGTAATGTGTTTTCGCCTCCAGAGCCATTATTTTGTCCAGCGCCACTACCTATAGTCGTATTGTAGCCTCCGGTATTAACTCTTCCTGTATAGGCGCCTATAAATGTATTGTTATTTCCTTTGCTAGATCTTCCTGCGCCAGATCCCATAAAGGTGTTGTTATAGCTCGTATTGTCATCACGTCCAGCTTCATACCCAAAGTAAGAGTTGTTACTTCCCGATGTGGTTGCGCGCCCGCTAAAATGCCCAAAGAAACTATTGTGTGGCGCATTGGCAGATGTTCCTGAAAAATATCCGACATACGTTGATCTGACACCAGAAGTTCCTGAGCCAGTTCCGAAATTAGTAACCTGTGCTTGTAAAGCATCTACTGATAATAAAGCGATTCCCGCCATTAACAGATTGAAAATTGTTTTTTTCATAATTAAATAATTTATTGGTTTTTGGTTACTTAAATGTACATTAAAAAGCTTCCTTTGAAGTAGGTTTTAAACGTATTATTTGTACGTTTTTACGTAGTCTAGTTTAGAATAAAATGCTTATTATTAGTAGTTTGTGTAAAAAAATGCTGAAAAAGTTACTTAGTAGATTAGTTGCTCTTTTTATTATTTGTTGGTAGTCGCATCATTAATTTTGCGCAGTAGTAACATAATTAAGTAAAAAAGAAAAGCACCGATAAGTCCGGTTAAAAAGAATAAAGCTATATCAAAAAAGAAATCCTTTCGTAAATGCTGTAAATGTGAAGTTGCATAAATATCAAAGCCATAAAAAGTAGCCGCCCAACATGCTCCAAATAGAAGCGAAATTAGAGAAGCTTTTATAAAAATTAAAATATACTTTAAATACAAACGCATTTAGTAAAAGTACGGAAAAGTATCAGAAGAAAACAAAACACAACAAAAGTATTCTCTCGATTTCATTCATCAATGAAAAATAACGAAACACACAATTTTTGAGTATTTTCATAAATTAATACGCTTTTAAATCTATTTTTTTCTCGAAAAGTCTGATATTAGCTTCTTTAATAATATAAAAATCAATTATAATGAAACATATAAAAGCAGTACTTTTAGTCGTAACAATTTTTAGTTTTTTATCTTTTCAAACATCAGATTCTGTCGTAGGAAAGTGGGAAATGTATAAAATGGAATCTGGTGATGGAGAAGCAAGAGAAATGAGCGGACGCTGGATGGAATTTATGGAAGATGGAGCGCTAAAAGGAGGAAATACTTTTGCTACTACCGATCGAACAGGAAATTGGGAGTACAATGCAAAAACGAAAGAATTAACGATAAGTTCAGAAGAAAAACGACCTGGAGAAGGAACTTTTAAAGTTACTTGGGTTGATGCTAAAACATTGTATATCAATATTGATGACGTGACAAAAGTATATATGCGTAGAATTTGATAAAAGGATGTTTCTATAAGAAATACACACAATTTTTAGTGTTATGAAAACAATTTTAGTCGTAAACGGCGAAAAGTATTGGAAAGATATTTTACCTGCATACAATGTAGTTCAAAAGTCAATTCAGCATACTTCTTGGATTTTAAAATCTGGAAAATTATTTGTGGCTGATGCGGAAGGAGTTGTAGCACCAGATGCTATTTTGTGGCGCGTGGGCGCGATAAAACCAATGGAAATTCAGACGACCGCTTTAGATTTGATTGCGTTGGCAGGAATTCCGTGTGTAAACTCACCTGAGACGCTAAAGATAGGATTTGACCGTTTATCGATGTTGGCTACGATTAAAAAATTAGGCTTGGCAGTTATTGATTTTGATGTAGTCACGAAATCTACACATTTAAAAAATATCAAAACAGATTTCCCTTTTGTGGTAAAAGTAGGTAATTATCATGGCGGATTTGGTAAAGTTTTAGTTGAAGACGAGCGGAAATGGCAAGATATTCAAGATTTACTATTTGTTACAGAACATTACATAACTATTGAACCGTATATCAACTACGTTCGCGACATTCGTTATATTGCTATCAATGATAAAGTTTGGGCAATGTCGCGAAAAGGAAAGTTTTGGAAAGCCAATATTGAAACAACCGATTTTGAAGAGTTTGAACCGCAAGAAGCATTGGTAAACGACTTAAAAATGTTGCAAAATGCAATTGGAGCAGATATTATTGCCATTGATATTTTAGAAGAAGAAGATGGAAGTCTGCACATTGTTGAATACAATGACATTCCAGGTTTATCAGGTTTTTCCGATGAACTTAAATATGAATTGGCTGCGGTACTTACCAGAGCTTTAAGTTAAAAAAAAGCACAGTTTACACTTTAGTTTTCTCTTATTTATTGGAAATACAAGTACGATATAGTTCATGCAACTTCGTGTGGAATTCAGTTTCTGACACAATTCAATTAAAAAATACAGCACAATTAATCAGTGAATTTAATGCTGCGTTGATCAATTTGTCCGTTCCCTAAGTTAAATTGGTAGTTTACGCATTTATGGTTTCATGTAATCCCAACAAGTAATAGTTTTGACTTGTAAATAACACGAAATGAAACCTTTTACATACATAAGCATCGTTTTTTTACTGATAAGTTGCAGTTCCATTTCCACACCGTGTTATATGGGCGTATTGCCTTTTAATGAACGAGCTCGTTTAAATGATTCCTTAAATTTGAAATTAGAAAAGGTACATCAAAAGAAACAATTAACTGAAACTGAAAATACAGCACAACTCAATTTATTAAAAAGTGATGCTTCCATTGCAGAAAAATTAGTTGCTATAAAAAATGAAATTCAGACTGCTGCAAGCTATAATTTTCCACGTAGACGTATTAAAAGCGACAATAATAGAGAATATGTTTCTTTTCCTGTCGAATGCGAAATGATTTTCAGACTCAGCGTAAAAGATGTGGTTTATGAATTGAATTACAAATTGACACAAAATCTTGATAAGAAACTACAATTATTAACAGCTAAAAACATAGATTCCATGACCGTTGTAGAAGGAATAACAGCGACTGCATTGTTTGGAAGTAACGGAAGTTGTGGTGTAGTTATTTTGCATTCAAACAATAGAAAATTAAAAAGAAAACTCCGAAAATTATAAATCAATGAACTATTACTTTACAATTATATTTTTGTGTTTTTTTGGAATGAACGCACAAAATATTTCAAAAATCAACAAAGACTTAAAATTATCAGATTCGTTAACCTATCCAACAGAAATTAGGATGTACAAAGGTGGCGGAATTACAAATTATACTTCCGCTTTTAGAATGTACAAAACTAAAAAAGAGAAGTGGAAAGCTGAGTTTTTTGAACATTTTAATGAAGTTACAGATCAAGCCGAATTAAAAACAACCCGCAAAAAATTGACTGCAACTGATGATATGGAATTTGTGTATAGAAACTTACTTCGCAGTTATATTTTAGAATTGCCAAGTTCAAACAAAATTCAGTGGAAGCTTGAAAAAAGAGGAAAAAAACGAGTAGAATTGAAAGTTGGTGACGCAAAAAGTAGGTTTGTCTATGAAAGTGCAACAAAGAGAATTGCATTTTTAGACGGACATATTTATACGGTGCAAATACAAAGTGAAATTAGGAAAAAGTCACATACATTTTCATACGATAATCCAGAAAGTTATTTGAAACATTTTCCAGAAGTTGACGAATTAATTTACATAAATGAAATCTTAGAAACTGTCAAAAATCAGTTTGATATTTGGAAAAAGTAAATATTTATTGAAAATATAAATTATCAATAAAAGATAAACATTTATTGTTTATCAATAAAAAATTATCGATATTTGAAAAAAAAGATACTGTTTATGAAAATTTCTTCCGAATTCATTTTAAAAGCAATGCGCGTTTTAGCATGGATTGCATTTATTGGTTTGTTAATAAAAGCAGGCGCCGTTATTATGTCGTACGGCGTAAGTATTCAAAATCCGGAAGCTTCCAAAGATTTATACAAAGGAATGGATTTATCACGCTATTTCGAATATAATTTTGTGCATTATTCCATCATTACGTTTTACTATATTTTTCTGTATTTATTACAAGCGTATGTTGCCTTATTTGCTACACGTTTGTTAAGTGAAATCAACCTAGAAAAACCTTTTACCACAACAGTAGCCAGCATTTTACAAAAAATAAGTAGTATAATCTTTGGCGTTTGGATTCTGGCAATTGTACACAACATACATGTGGAATTACTCGCTAAATACGCAACTATAAAAGCGGAGCCATTTGCAGTAGAATTTATTTTCGTTGCTGGAATTGTATATATATTGGCGCAATTGTTTAAAAAAGGAATTGTGATGCAAAACGAAAACGAATTAACCGTATAATATGGCAATTGTAGTACACTTAGATGTGATGATGGCAAAACGGAAAATGTCGCTCAACGAACTTTCTGAAAAAGTAGCAGTAACACTTTCTAACTTATCCATCTTAAAAAACGGAAAAGCCAAAGCCATTCGTTTTTCGACCTTAATGGCAATTTGCAACGCATTAGATTGTCAGCCTGGCGATATTTTGGAATATGTTGAATAACAGTAGTATAGTTTGAAATTTGAAACCATAATTTGTATGAAATCCTATTTTGTAATCTTCTTTTTAGTTTTTGGCTTGTTACTATTTTCGTGTAAAAGCACAAAGGTGCCAACCACTGATACGTATCAAATTATCTCTTCAAAATTTGAACAGAATTATGCTATGGCGAGTTATGTGAAACAAAAAGATACTATACTTGTCGTAAAAAAAGGGATTGCAATGAAAACGTGTTTTCCAGAAAGTGTGCATAAAAAAGTACTATTAAAACTTCTTCAAGTAACGCATTTGGATGAAAAAATAAGCTTCTATTACAAAGCTAAAACGGTAAATGGACAGGATATGTTTGAAGGTTTTTTTGCGCCAGAAAATAAAGAAGTCACACAAATTTATGCATATAACAACTATCCATACTTACTAACAGATTGCAAGCAATTGCAGTAACACACTTATGAAACATTATTTATTCTCTTACGGAACGCTTCAACTCGAAAATGTACAATTGGCATCTTTTGGACGAAAATTAATTGGAGAAAAAGAGGTGTTAATTGGTTTTAAATTGAAGCAATTACAAATAACTGACGAAGCTGTTTTAGCCATTAGTGAAGAAAAATTTCATCCAATTGCTATTCAGACAAACAATACAAACGACCGTATTTTAGGAACATTATACCAAATTTCTCAACAAGAATTAGAACAGGCAGATCGTTACGAAGTTTCAGACTATAAAAGGATAGAAGTCACGTTTCAATCAAGAAAAAAAGGTTGGATTTATGTGAAAGCGTAACAATTGATATATTGCATAAAATATAATAGCTGTTTCATGTAACAAAACGCAACAATTGCGCACTAATTGCACAATGATGAATACACTACGATTCCAAATCAACTATATAATTTCAAAGTTATTTCCACGGAAAAAAGTATCTGCTGGCGAACGTTTAAAAACCTCTTTCGGAACCATAAAAGAGGCTGTTTTTAATTTTTCTTTAATTTCGGAATACTTTCAATACAAAGACAATTCATCCGCACATCAAGTACTTTCAGACAAAACCTGTAACGATTTAGACTTTGAAGAAGTGTTTCAGTTTTTAGATCGAACACATTCAAAAATTGGACAACAATACCTGTACAATCATTTGCGAGCTATTGAACGAAATGAAGCGCAAACGCAGTTAGATGAAGAAATTATCTCAGAACTTTCTGAAAATTCAACTATACGAATCAACATTCAGAAAAAATTAGAAAAGCTCAATCATAAAGACGCATATTATGTACGAACGCTTTTTCAAGAAGAACAAATACGTCCGCCAAAATGGTTTTTCGCAATTAGAATACTCAGTCTTTTAAGTTTAACATCGTTGGTATTATCTTTTTACAAACCTATATTCTTTGGTATATTTTCAGGAATTTTTTGTGTGAACTTACTGATACACTATTGGAACAAAAAGAATTTGGTACAATATGTAAATTCCATTCCGCAATTAATCCGATTAAACGCAGTAGCAGCAAATCTATTTAACAACGCTAGTTTACAACGATTAAACCCAGAGTTATCTAAGTCGATACGATTGATAAACGGTGTAAAAAGCAAAATGTCATTCTTTCAATTAGAAGTACAACTACAAGGAGAATTCGCAATTTTTGCTTGGTTTATTTTTGAAATTTTAAAAATCATTTTTCTATTAGAACCATTACTTTTATTTGGAGTGCTAAGAAAACTCAACACAAAAAGAAACGAAATAGAAGCTGTTTTTAAGTTTGTCGGACATATAGATATGCTGATTTCTATTGCTGCTGTGAGAAAAACTACGGAAACTTGCATGCCAACAATCACAACGGAAAATATTGTAAACGCAACTGAAATTCGCCATCCATTAATTCAAAACTGTATCACAAACAGCATAGATTTACGTAAAAAATCACTCTTATTGACAGGTTCTAACATGTCTGGAAAAACGTCGTTTATTCGTGCAATCGGAATCAACGTTATTACCGGATTGACCATAAATACCTGTTTTGCCAAATCGATGTCGTTTCCGCGCATGCGAATCTATTCTGCAATTCGTATCAGCGATGATTTAATGAATGATAAAAGTTATTACTTTGAAGAAGTCATTACGATCAAAGAAATGATTCACGAAAGTAAAAAAAATGGCGTTCATCTCTTTTTGTTAGATGAATTATTTAAAGGAACAAACACGGTTGAACGTATTTCGGCAGGAAAAGCTGTGTTGTCCGCTTTAGCCAAAAATAACAACAAAGTATTGGTATCTACGCACGATATTGAATTGACAGATATGCTTGCGGAAGATTACGAGTTGTATCATTTTAGTGAAATTGTAAACGAAACTAAGGTTGCGTTTGATTACAAGTTGAAAGAAGGCAAACTCAAAAATAGAAACGCGATCCGAATACTAGAAATGAATCAATATCCAAAGGCAGTCATTGAAGAAGCAATGGCAATTTCAAAAAAGTTAGATGCTTCGTATGTACAGTCAGAAAATAACACATAGATTTGTAGGTTTTCTTTTTCAAATTCTAACAAAACAAAAAAAACGCTACCTAAATGCTACCTTTATTTTAATTTTTCACGCGTAGGCGTGGAATATAATTAAGGTATAAAAATGTACATTTGACCAAAAAAGAGAATGCTAAAATCTTCAAAGATTACAACGCTACTTCTATTGCTATCCCTAATTTTTTTTAGTTGTGAAAATGCTACTGTAAAACCTCCAAAAAGAAACTCATATTCTCAAACATTCAAGCATCAAGTTTCTAATAAAAGTCTATTTTACGAATTAAATAGTATCGATTGTAGTTACGACATACAAATTCCGATAGGAGCAAAGAAGTATGTAGAAATATATGATCATTGGGTGATTATTCATTACGCAGATGGTCGAAAAATTGTAGTAAATAGAGAAGAAGTGAAATCGATTTCTGTAAAATAAAAAAGACCAACGAAACCGCTGATCTTTTATAAATAGTATCATTATGTGTTTTACAATTTGGGTACGGTAACCGTTCCGCCAACCCAACATTTCATTGGAATCTTTTCACCGCCCTTAAAGGTTCTATCAAAAATATCCGCTTTGCTTGGTGCAGATTGCATGTACGTTTTTGCTAAACCATTGGCTTCACTTTTTACCGAACTGTCAATATTTCCTGCTTTGCGAGCGGTTTCGGCGGCTTTCCAATAAATAGCTCTTTTTGTAAAATCGTCCGTTCCACATTCGTTTGCGCTAGAACCATACAAACGTGCCAAATTCAAATACGCTCTTCCCGAAGTTGGATGCGCTTTTGCTGCTCTTAAATAAAATGAACGCGCTTTTGATTTTTGCCCTTTTTTTTCAGCTTTCTTTCCTTCTTTATTCAAAAAAGCTGCTTTTTTGGCGCCATCAGTTTCTAAAGTCAAGTAGGCTTCTAAATATTTTTGCGCTTTTGCGGAATTGCCTTTACGAAGATGAATTTGGTATAAATAAAATTTTGATTTTGCATTTGGCTCCGCAGCGTCAATGGCTTCCACCATTTCAATAAACAGCGCATCTTCTTTGCAGCCTTTTGCATCTAACTGTCCAGCAGCTTTTCGCAACCAATCTACGTTTGTTCTGTTTGACGGAAGCTTTTTTTGAAACATCGGAATCAAGGTTTCACAAGTAGCTTCTTTCTCAATCAATACATTCATATTGTTGGTGAGTTTTTCAATTGCGGCTTTATTTTTGGGAGTTCTTTTTTCTTCAACTGCTAATTTTTCTTTAATAGTCTCATGTTTTTCTATGAGTTTTTCAAGGGAAATTCCGTGCGTTCCAGATTGATACATTTCGTAATACAATTCAAAATAATGATACAAATGCAACGGATTCCTAAAATGTTCTTTGTCTTGCGTAAAAGCATCGTCAAACCATTTGTATTGGGCTGGAATCGTGCCAATTTTGTATTTCATTAGAAGTGCACCAATTTTTGGTAAAAAGCTTCCTTTTTTTGTTTTCTCAGGAAAAAATTCCAATCGATCTTTATACAATTGAATCAATTTAGAGGCAGCTTGTTTTTTGTCGGAGGCTTGTTTAAGTTCGTGTTCTAGTACTTTTTCACCGTATGCATAAATTGCATAACTGAATTTGGCGCAGTTTTCTCGCAGCGATTTTAATTGCGGTGAAGCTTCCGCGAATTGTTTCGTTTTTACATTCTCCGCAAAAAGCGAGAGTGTTTCTTTACAGCTATTTTGTGCGTTCAAAAGAAAGCTGCTCAAAACACATAAAATGGTAATTTTTAGTGAGTGAATTGTGTTCATAATTTCAATTTTAATCGGTTTCTATAATTAGAAGCACAAAATTTGTTCCGAAAAAAAATCGTTTATCAAAAACACTATTGTAGAACGAGTTACATTTATGGAAATTTATTAATTGTAAATAAAAACGTATATTTAAAGTAATATTTTATTTATATTATGGAAAAAGAACCTACCACGATAAAAGAACAACTAGAAAATTTGATTCAAAAAGTAGATCAGATTGAAGAAAAAGTAGATCAAACTAAAAAAGAAGCTGAGGAAGCTAGGGAAAAAGCAAGTTGGGCAAGAAGTATAGCAGGTGAGAGTAATAATTCTACATGGTTGTTAGGATTGCTTATTATAATAATATTGGCTTTTTCTACGAATCCCACATTTAAAGAACATTTGAATTATTTGAAAAACAGAACAAAAATAGATAAAGACAAAGCTTGTGAAGCAAAAAAAGCATATAAGTCATATTATTTGTTTTCAGTGATAGATAGTTTAGGAAGCGACAGAGAAGGTAAAATGATTTCTTTTGGAATTTTCGGAAACGTATTTGAAGTGAACAAACCTTAAAGTCAATAAAAAAAAAAGAGGATTCAAATTGCTTCAAATCCTCCAATATTAGTTTTATACAGGAAATGTTCCCCAC
>NZ_JBGCDL010000193.1:0-5040 GCF_045105435.1 Kordia sp.
AGTTCTCGATACGATTTTTCGTGCCTCAAAATCACTCGAAATGACGCTTCGTTATACTTTTGAATTCAAAATGTACAACGGGTTTTAAGAATACTCATTTCATTATATTTTATACTTAAATATAGTACTTAACTCTTTCAAATACGATAAATCCCGTAGCTGTTTACGTAAATAACTCTATTTGCTAAAATTAGTCAGGCAACTACTTTTGAACCATCATTTTATATCACCCTTTTTCCAAAAATTTAGATAAGAGCATCTATATGAACGGTTCCACAAGGGCGATTTGGTCGGAATGGCAGATGGATGCTCTTTTTGAATAAAATAATAACGAACGATTATGAAAAATTTAAAAAAACAATTCAATGTTTTCTGTATTGCAATTTTAACAGTAACAATGATATCATGTAACAATGATGATGATGTCGCTACTATGGATACTGCAAATACTGCTGGAGAATTCTTAACAGCCAAAGTTGATGGTGTTGACTTTAGCGCTATGGAAGTTTCAGTAACAGCAACAACGTCAAACAATGTATTATCACTTGTTGGAGGCGATAGCAATGGAAACACTTTTCAAATGGCAATCCAAAATTACAATGGTGTAGGAACGTATGTCACAGGTGATGTTATAACAAACTCAAATGCGATGTCGTACATAACAGTAACACCATTTGCTTTATGGACTTCTACTTTTGATACTGGTAATGGAACACTAGAAGTTACCACAGATGATGGAAGCATCATAGAAGGAACATTTGAATTTCTTGGTTACAAAGACGCATCAACTCGAATTCTTTTTAGTGATGGTGAATTCAAAGCTAACATAGAATAAAAAACACCAAATCAATAAAAACCACCGAACGATGAAAATTAGAATACTATTCATAGGATTGTTGAGTCAAGTGGCTTTCGGACAATTAGAAACTGTAAAAGACATACACGCCGCTACAGGTGACGATGTATACACGAACAGTTTTATGTATCAAGGAAATACAAATGGAATTATTGCCGCAAATGATGGAAATACAGGTAGTGAAATCTATCGATTAAATCCAGCATTAAATAATATTACACTAATAAAAGATATCTCACCAGGTAGTAATGGAAGTGCTCCAAATCAATTTACAGAATTGCCTAATGGAAATGTCGTTTTTACTGCAAGCGATGGAGTTCACGGAACAGAAATTTGGGTAACTGACGGAACAGAAGCTGGAACAATTCGCTTAGTAGGATTAGACAATGAATACGGAGATCGCTATATAACCTATGCAGAAGAAGTAAATGGAAATGTAGTTTTTATAGCAAGAAATGTAAATGCAAACTCAGAACTTTGGATTACAGATGGTACACCAACAGGAACACAATTGCTTATCGATATTTATCCAGGAACAGCAGCAGGAACATTTGGACCGCTATATCCGTATAATGGAGAAGTTTATTTCTCAGCAAGACAACCTGGTACTGAGCAAGAACTCTGGAAAACAGATGGAACTGTTGCAGGAACTACCTTAGTAAAAGACATTTGGCCAGGATTTGGATTTTCTTCACCAATAAGTTTTGTAGCATATAACAATCTACTCTATTTCAGAGCTGATGATGGTACAAATGGACGCGAACTTTGGGTAACTGATGGAACAGAAACAGGAACACAATTAGTAAAAGATATTCATCCTACAGGTTCGTCAAATGCAGCTCCGCAATTAGTTTTTAATAATAAACTATATCTCATTGCAAACACTCCAACAAACGGATTTGAATTATGGTCTACGGATGGAACTGATGCAGGAACTACATTAGTAAAAGATATTAATCCTTCAGGAAATGGATTTCCAAAAGATTTCATAGAATACAATAATGAACTATACTTTAGAGCTGATAATGGAACGAATGGAGCAGAACTCTGGAAAACAGATGGAACCGAAGCAGGAACCATACTAGTAAAAGATATAAACACCGCGGGAAATGCATTCATAGGATTTGCAGAACAAACAATATACAATGGAGAATTATACTTTGTAGCTCGCGATAATACCGTAGATGAACTATGGAAAACAGATGGAACTTCCGCAGGAACTCTACAAGTTACAAACATAAACCCAACAACAGGTTCGGGAATTACTGAGCTTACTGTATTTAATAACAAACTTATATTCGCTGCTACAGATGGTGTAATCGGAAGAGAATTATGGACAAGTGACGGAATCACTACCGAATTATTATTAGACATCTTTCCAGGAGAAAAAAGTAGTAGTCCATCAGATTTAATCGTTTACAACAACGAACTATATTTTGTAGCTTCAGATAATATATATGGACGCGAATTGCGAAAAATAAACAGCACAACATTAAGTGTAGAAACTGTTGAAGATTTTCAAAAAAGTGAAAACCTAACGGTATACCCAAATCCAACAACAGCATACTTTTCAATCAATACGAGTTCACAAACAGACATCATAAAAGTAGAAGTATATGATCGCACAGGTAAATTTATTCAAGAAATAAAAAAATCCCAAAATGGATACAATGTGCAAAACTTACCATCAGGATTGTACTTTATAAAAATGTATACTTCCCAAACCTCAAAAACTAAGAAGTTAATCGTTCGGTAAACTTTAATACTTGTTAGTTAAAAAGCCTCTTTTCTTAATTGAAAAGAGGCTTTGTTTATGTATGATAGTCACGAAATTCAAAATTTCACGATGGTGTTCTATATATTAAAAACTCCTAACAGCTAAAGGCAAACAGCCAAAAGCTCAAAGAACTTAATCCTGCAAAGCAAAAACTTTTTGCAACAAATCCGTTGTTCTCGATCCTACTTTGGTACGAATCTTTTGCTCTTCAACAGCAATCATCTTATAAACTCCTTTCAATGCTTCGTTTGTTACATAATCCGTTAAATCTGGATTTACTTTACTTACCAATGGAATTTTATTGTAATTATTAATCAAATTTGTCCAAATCTTATCAGCACCAACTTTCGCAAACGAATTCTGAATCACAGGCTGAAACTTGTTGTACAATGCAGTCGTTGTTTTTCCTTCCAAATACTGTGTTGCAGCATTATCAGAACCTAATAAAATATTTTTAGCGTCAGCAAATGTGATGTCTTTCACAGCATTTATAAAAATCGGAGTTGCTTCTTTTACAGCATCTTCCGCAGCTCTGTTCAACATTTTAATTCCATCATCAGCCAAACTTCCCAAACCAATATCACGCAAGGTTTTATCAACTTTTCTAAGTTCTTGAGGCATTAAAATTTTTACAAGGCCATTTCCGTAAAAACCATCTTTCATGGTTAACTTCTTTACCTGATTGTCAATTCCGAGGTCTAATGCTTGGCGTAATCCTGCTGCAATATCAGCGTTTCCTAAAGTTCCGCCTTGTGGCAATTGATTCACAATTCCTTGCAATTCTGCACAAGAATTGAACATCAATATTCCGACAAAAGCAATGATGATTTTTTTCATAAGTATCTATTTACGATTTTTTAGACTTTAAAAAGTGCAAAAGGTTTCCTAAAAACCAAATTACACAATACAAAAATACACGAATAATTAAAAGAAGTGACTGGTTTATAAAGAAAAAAGAAAGCGTATCTTTTTACTTTTAAAAAACACCAAATGAAAAACCCGATACTTTATACCATACTACTTTTTTCACTTTGTACAGTTGCACAAGAAACCATTCCTAACAAAACGGAAATGTGTGAAACACTCATGGAAATCAGTAAGAACGATCAAATATACAGAAATGGAGCAATCTTAAAAGATGGAAAATTTGGAAGAAAAAGTGTGTATCCCAAAAAAATAAAAGACTCTGTTTGGGTTTTACAACGAAAATTAGACGATTCAAATACAAAAAAACTCATAGAATTAACTAAAAAATACGGTTGGCTGAGTGATGAACGCGTCAATTGTCCTAAACTAGATATATGGCTCATTTTTAGACATTCAGACAAACAACATTACCAAGAAATCTTAGCACTCATCGAAAAAGAACACACTGCCAAACGATTGAATGACTTTCAATACAAACTCATCAAAGACCATGTAACAGGAAAATATTAAAAAACATATCTTACCAAAAATCACACAAATGAAAAACGTTTTTCTATTACTACTTTCATTCTTCTTAACAAGTTGTACACATCAATCCTCTAAAAAAACACCACACAACTCAACAAAAAGTACGCAATACATCACCGTATTAGGAACGGCGCAAGACGCGGGCTATCCGCAAATCAACTGTAACAAATCATGTTGCCAACCATATCATAAAGGAAAAGTAGAAAAAAAGTTGATTTCTTGTTTGGGTTTAATAGATCTCAAAGCAAAGAAAAAATGGCTGTTCGATGCCACGCCCGATATCACACAACAAATCCAAAACCTTTCCAATCATCTTGAAACTACAAACGTAATTGACGGCGTTTTTCTCACACATGCACACATTGGTCATTACACCGGACTCATGTTTTTTGGACGTGAAGCCATGGGCGCAAAAAAAATTCCTGTGTATGCGATGCCAAAAATGAAAAACTACTTAGAAACCAACGGACCATGGAGTCAGTTAGTGGATTTGCAAAATATCAATCTGAAAAAATTGGCGCATAACACTTCCGTAGATTTGACAAACGGACTTCAAATAACGCCTTTTTTAGTACCACATCGTGACGAATTCTCAGAAACGGTCGGCTATAAAATTCAAGGGAAAAACCGTGCTGCATTGTTCATTCCAGATATTAACAAATGGCATCTTTGGGAAAAAAACATTGTGGAAGAAGTTAAAAAAGTAGACTATGCTTTTTTAGATGCAACTTTTTTCAAAGAAGGCGAAATTCCAAGACCAATGAGCGAAGTCCCACATCCATTTATTGTAGAAACTGCAAAACTCTTTGAAAACGAAGACGAAGCCACAAAAAACAAAGTAATATTCATTCACTTCAATCATTCAAATCCTGCATTGCAAAAATCAAATTCGTTAAAAGACAGTTTACAAAAACAAGGTTTTCAATTTGCAGAAGAAGGAATGCGTTTTGGA
>NZ_JBGCDL010000194.1:0-9938 GCF_045105435.1 Kordia sp.
AGTTTTTTCTTTTCTTCAAATGAATCGTGTCCTTTTAAGTTTAATGAAATAATAATTACACCACCAACTACAATCGCGCCAATAGCATCAAAAGTTTGATATCCTTCTTTTAGTCCATCAAACAAAGGTGTTTTAAAAAGAGAAGAATTTAAAGCTTCATGTGGCATCCACAAGCCAATTCCAATAATCGTTAATAAAATGAGGACAATAAGTGGCGTTAGAAATTTTCCAATAAAATTGAGAATCTTTGTACGATTCAACACAAAAACCAATACCAAGGCAAAATAAATACTACTTGTAAGCAATGCACTTGTTCCAAAATTGGGAAATATAGAAATTTCGTGTGTTGCTGCGGCTGTTCTTGGAGATGGAATTGCCACTGAAATCGCATATACAATAATACAAAATACACTACTGAAAATCGGCGAAACTTTTTTTCCAAAATCGTACATTGTCCCTTGCAATCGCGCATGCGCTAAAATTCCGAAAATAGGAATTACAACGGCTGTAATCATAAACCCAAGTGTTACCCAAAACCATTGATCCGTTGCTTGATAGCCTAATAATGGTGGTAATAACAAGTTTCCCGCACCAAAAAACATGGAAAATAAGGCAAATGAGGTGACAAAGAGTTCTTTATTTTTTGACATTTATGTAATTTTTTTAATTCCGGCAGTTAGTAAGCTAACAAGCACGTATACAATTCCTAAACCGATGTTGATAAATTTGAGCAAAGCCGTTGCAAACGCCAATGTTGACCAATGCGTCTGCAAATCGCCATAGAATAATTGGAGTAAGGCAAAATTTTCTACCATATCTAAGAAGCCAGCAAAAATCACTGCGCGTATCAAAACAATTCCCAATCGATACGCTAAACTTTCAGGATTTTTCCAAATAATTCTTCGCACACGATAAATCACTAAGCATAATAAAAATGTATAGGCAATGATAAAAATATAATCGAACCACAAACTCCATTCTGTTGATAACATAGCGCCATCAGTAGCTTTCCAAGCATTTAAAATTTGCGTGCTACAATCGAGATCTTTTGCCAATTCAAACGAAATAATTCCTAAAGGCGCTACTTCATTTTTAAGCAATGTATCAAAATGAATCATACAACTTGCTGCCAATAAAAAGGTAGCAATTGCCAGAATAAGCAACTTCTTTTCGGAAGTATTGGAAAGTTTTTTAAAAGTAGACAATAACATTTTTAAGGAATGGTTTTACAACTAACGAAAGATACATATTTTTGCGACATGCAACAGTTTGTGACTTATAAAAATATTGAAATTGGCTTTACCGTTTCGGGCAAAGGAAATGCGTTGGTATTATTGCATGGCTTTTTGGAGACAAGTACTATGTGGCAATCGTACATTGATGCTTTCTCTAAAACCCACAAAGTCATTGCGATAGATTTGCTAGGTCATGGAAAAACGCCGTGCTTGGGTTATATTCATACAATGGAAGAAATGGCGGAAACCGTTTTTGCTGTTGTAAAGGAATTAAAGTTGCGCAAAATTCACTTGGCAGGACATTCTATGGGCGGTTATGTAGCATTGGCTTTCGCCGAAATGTACCCAGATTATGTAAAAGCTTTGTGTTTGATAAATTCTACTTCGCGTGCCGATAGCGAGGAACGAAAAATGAATCGCGATCGTGCTATCAATGCTGTGAAATACAATCACAAGCAGTTTATTCGTATTTCTATTTCGAATTTATTTCGACCAAAAAATCGTAAAATCTTCACAGAAGAAATTAAAGAAGTCAAAAAAGAAGCATTAACGACTTCCTTACAAGGAATTGTTGCTGCTTTAGAAGGCATGAAAATTAGAGAAGATAGAGAAGTTTTATTGCATTTTTCGCCATATAAAAAAATGATGATTATCGGGAAACATGATCCTGTATTGCATTTTGAAGATTTAATTGATCAGACAAAAAACTCAGAAGTTGACGTTGATATTTTCCCTGATGGACATATGAGTCATATTGAAAACAAAAACGATTTGTTATTTTCTCTTGAAAGGTTTCTGGAAAATTAGCGCAATACTATTATTTCTTTTTGTGAACGTTTTTCTATTTCAGATTGAAAAATAAAATATTGTAAGAAATTAAAACTACGAACTGAAGATTTTATTTTTGTTTTTTACCACTCAACTTTAGAAAACGTGTTATTCGTCTAAAAAAAACATCTTTTCATCGGATAAGTGATTGGGTTTTGTATATTCGATACGCCCAAAAACAATTACTTAACCTACTTATTACCATGGATCATATGAGTATAAAAACTACCTTCTCACTCGGAAAATTATACTGCAACACTTTCGGTCATCGTTACCGAGTTACTAAAAAAGTAACTTCGCACATTAACGAATATCAATGTATGCTTTGCAATTGTGAAGCTACGAATGATGATAAAGGAAAGTTGACACAATTAACGCCTCAGTTAAAAGATATCAATGAAACTTTGGTTTCGTTTCATAAAAAGAAGAAACACGCTTTTTAAGGAATGCTGAATTTAATCATGCATGATTAAATAATTGCACTGTTTTCTTTGATCACAGCCAATTCAACATTCATAATTAAAAATTTACAATTCTGAATCAGAATCCATTGCATTCCATCCTTGTGCTTTCAATGGAATTTTTGTATTTGCTCTTGTTACCAAGTGAATACCTTCGCTTTCTTGTGTCATGTGCCCAATTACGGTAAGGTTTGGATTTGCTTTTATTTTTGGAAAATCTTCTTGACTTACCGTGAATAAGAGTTCGTAATCTTCGCCGCCACTTAACGCAACCATTGTACTGTCTAATTTAAATTCTTCACAGGTAGAAATTACTTGTGGATCTAACGGAATTTTGTCTTCATACAAATTACAGCCAACACCTGATTGCTTGCACAAATGCATAATTTCGGACGATAAGCCATCGCTGATATCAATCATAGACGTTGGTTTTACTTCTAAATCGTTCAATAATGTTGGAATATCTTTTCGAGCTTCTGGCTTTAACTGTCGCTCAATTATATAAGAATACATGTCCAAATCTGGTTGATTGTTCGGGTTTACCTCAAATACCGATTTTTCACGTTGTAGTACTTTCAATCCTAAAAATGCACCTCCAAGATCGCCCGTTACAACTAATAAATCATTCTCTTTTGCGCCACTTCGGTATGCAATATTTTCTTCTTCAATTTCACCAATCGCGGTCACGCTAAGTAATAATCCTTTTGTAGATGAAGTGGTATCGCCACCAACAACATCAACATTGTAAACTTTTGCTGCCAACTGAATTCCAGCATACAATTCTTCCAACGCTTCCAAAGGAAAACGATTGGAAACTGCAATAGAAATTGTCACTTGTGTTGCTGTGGCATTCATTGCGTAAATATCGGACAGGTTAACAACAACAGCTTTGTATCCTAAGTGTTTTAATGGCATGTAGCTCAAATCGAAATGAACACCTTCCACTAACAAATCTGTAGAAACAACTACTTTTTTTGATTCAAAGTCCAACACAGCAGCATCATCTCCAATTCCTTTCACTGTAGAACGTTGTGTAATCTTAAAGTTTGCTGTTAAATGATCTATCAATCCAAACTCTCCCAAACTTGCTAATGATGTTCGCTGTTCATCTTTGTCTTTTAACATGTCGTAGTAGTATTTATAAAGTTAAAATTGTATTTTAGTCGGAAGTTTTTAGCCTCGATCCCATTGAAAACGCAAAATTAGCAAAAAAATGACACCTATTGCACGAAACCTACTCTTTGTTCTTGTACTTTTATGTATTTCCCCTTCTATAGCTCAAATCGTACCTTGTTCAGGCGGATTTGCAGGTGTATTCCCTTGTGATGGATATGACTTATTATCCAATTTACCAAAATCTACTTTTAGCAACCGAGACGGAAGTGATATTTGGGGCTGGACAGATAGCACTACAAATAAAGAATATGCACTAATTACCTTTGAAGATAAAACTTGTTTTGTTGATGTTACCGATCCGGTAAATCCTATCTATTTAGGAAACATTCCGACAAATGCTGGTTCAAATTATTGGAGAGATATTAAAGTATATAATAATTACGCATATATTGTTGCTGATAATGTAGGGAATCATGGAATGCAAGTATTCGATTTGACACGTTTGCGCAATGTGACAAATGCTCCTGAAACATTTGTACCTGATAACATTTTAACAGATGTAGGAAGTTGTCATAATATCGCAATTAATGAAGATACTGGCTTTGCTTATTTAGTAGGATGCAATACGTTTAGTGGCGGACCGCATTTTGTAGATCTTTCCGATCCTGCAAATCCTGTTTCTGTTGGCGGATATGCTACAGATGGATACACACACGATGCACAAATTGTAGTCTACAACGGACCTGACACAGAGCATCAAGGAAAAGAAATTATGATTGCCAGTAATGAAAATGAAATCGTAGTTTTAGATGTTTCTGATAAAGCGGCTGTGGTACGACTTTCACGAGTTGCGTATACTGATGTTGGATATACGCATCAAGGTTGGCTATCGGATGATCAACGTTATTTTTATTTGGGTGATGAAACCGATGAAATAGATTTTGGATACAATACACGTGGTTTGGTGTTTGACTTTTCTGATTTAGACAATCTATCTTTTTTAACTTCATTTACAGGAGCCACTAACGCTATTGATCACAACTATTATACAAAAGGAAACAAACTATACCAAGCCAATTACACCGCTGGATTGCGAGTTTTAGACATTACCAATCCGATGAATATTACTGAAATTGGTTATTTTGATACACATCCCGAATCTAACGACACCACTTTTTTCGGAGCCTGGACTGCATATCCATATTTTGCAAGTGGAAACATTATTATTAGTGATATTGACAGAGGTCTTATTATCATTCGCGACAGCAGTACTTTAGGCACAAACGAAGCGCCTTCTTTTGATTTTATGATGTATCCAAATCCTGCATCTAATCATACAATGATTAGAGCCGGAGAAAACATGCTGATCCAAAAAATAGAAGTATTTGATGTGTTAGGAAAAAAAGTAGATGCACACGAAAACATCAACGAAATTCTATTCCAACTGCCTGTTACAAAACTCCCTTCAGGTATGTATGTTGTAAAAATAAACGAAACTACTTCCCAGAAATTAGTTGTAAATTAAAGAGTTGTAGAAAAATAACGCGTATGAAAAAGATAAAAAAATGCTTTCTCATCATTATTACACTAAGTTTTTGTGCTTGTAGCAATGATGATAGAGGTCCAATAACGCTTGGGGAAATTGCAAACTCCGAAGCTTTTCCTGGCATTACACTATGTGAAAATGGTTTTGCAGGCGAATATCCTTGTGATGGTTACGATTTAATGTCGCACATTCCATTGTTTACCTTTGGAGCTTTTAGAGGAAATGATTCTTGGGGTTGGACAGATCCGCAAACGAATCGCGAATATGCACTTATTGGTACGGATGAAAATGCTTCATTTGTAGACATTACCGATCCTGTAAATCCTATCTATTTAGGAAACTTACCAACACAAACAGTTTCGAGCAATTGGCGAGATATTAAAGTATATAATAATTACGCTTTTATTGTAAGCGAAGCGCCTGGTCACGGAATGCAAGTGTTCGATTTAACGCGCTTGCGAAATGTTGCCAATGCACCAGAAACCTTTACACCAGATGCTTGGTATGATGGTTTTGGAAGCGCTCATAATATTGTAATTAATGAAGAAAGCGGATTTGCATATGCAGTTGGCGCCATGCGACTTGACGACAGCATATTTTCCTTTAATGGCGGTCCGCACTTTGTAAATATTCAAAACCCAACAAATCCTGTTGCGGCTGGTGGTTATGCTGATGATGCCTATTCACACGACGCACAAGTAATTACCTATACTGGTCCAGATACAGAACATGTAGGCAAAGAAATTTTAATTGGTAGTAATACAAACGAAGTGGTCATTATTGACATTTCCGACAAAAACAATCCAATTCAGCTTTCCACAATCAATTATTCAAATATTGGCTACACACATCAAGGTTGGTATACAGAAGATCAACGCTATTTTATTTTGGGTGATGAAACCGATGAACTTAACTTTGGGTTTAACTCTAGAAGCATTGTATTTGACTTAGAAGATTTAGACAATCCAAGCGTACAAATGACTTATTTAGGTCCTACAGGTGCTATTGATCATAATGGATATACGAAAGGTGACTCTTATTTCTTAGCAAATTACACAGCTGGCGTTCGTATTTTAGATATTTCAAATATTGGCGGCAGTCAAATTCAAGAAGAAGGATTTTTTGACACCTATCCGGATAATAATGACGCCATTTTTAGAGGAGTTTGGAATGTATATCCATATTTTGAAAGTGGAAATATTGTCATAAGTGATATCAATTCAGGATTATTTATCATCCGAAAAAACAATGAATAATTCATGATGCAACACAAAATAAAGTATACAATTTTTACGATTTTTTTATTGATTTTTCTCGCTAGCTGCTCCTCAGACGATGGAAATGCACAAGATTCAACAGACAATCCAGATCTGATTGTTTTTCAAGGAGAAATTGATTGGATAAAAACACTTGGCGGCACACAAGAAGATACCGCGCAAGATATTACCATCACTGCCGATGGCGGGTATGCTATTGTTGGTTTTACTGAAAGTATTGATGGCGATATTACCGACAATGCTTCCGAACAAAATAACTATTGGGTAGCGCGCTTAGATGTCGATGGAAATTTACTTTGGAGTAAAACCTACGGAGGAACCGCTGACGATCGTGGTGAAGCCATTAAAACTACTGCCGATGGCGGATTTATCATTACAGGATATAGCAGAAGTGCGGATGAAGATGTAAGTGCAAATAGCGGTTTTTACGATCAATGGATTGTAAAGCTTGATGCTGGCGGAAACATTCTGTGGGAAAAAAGTTTTGGTTTCTCTGGAAGCGATCAAGCGTTTGATATTATACAAACAAGTGACGGCGGTTATTTTACCACAGGATTTTTAGATATTACCGCTTCTGGCGGATTAGGAAGTGTTGGAAAACCAAGTGGAACTAACGGAAGTTTTACAAATCCCAAACATGGCGTTGGCGAATATTGGTGTCATAAGCTTGATGCGAACGGAAACATAATTTGGAGTCGCTATTTTGGTGGAACTAACAACGATCGCTCCTATTCTACTTTAGAAACCAACGATGGTAATTTTATCATTGCAGGTTCGTCTGAAAGTGATGATTTTGATGTAACAAGCAGTCAAGGAAGTTATGATTTTTGGGTTGTAAAATTAACGAATACAGGCGATTTAATCTGGCAAAATTCGTATGGTGGTTCAGGAATTGAAATTGGATATGATATTACAAAAACGAACGATGGAAACTATCTCGTAGTTGGCGACACAAGAAGTACCGATGGAAACATTGCTAATTTAAAAGGTTCTGCTGATTTTTGGGTGATCAAAATTAACGACACCGACGGTTCTTTACTTTGGGAACGCACGTATGGCGGAAGCGATTTTGAATCGGCACGTGGCGTTACACCTTTACAAGATGGCGGATTTGCTATTGTAGGAAGTGCTAAAAGTGATAATGTAGATGTAAATTCCAATTACGGTCAAAACGATTTTTGGGTCATTAAAATTACAGATACAGGAAATCTAACTTGGGAGAAAAACTTTGGCGGATCGCAATTAGATATTGCTTTCAGTATTGTGGAAACTAACGATAAAAAACTAGTTGTTGCTGGAAGTACACAAAGTAACGATGGCGATATTACACAAAATAAAGGGATTAAAGATGCGTTAATTCTTAAAATAAAATAACGATGAAAAAGATCACATATATATGCTCACTAATCATATTTTTACTAGTATCATCGTGTAATAACGATTCAAATGCAATAGAAACCTCAGCAGTAGAAATTACCTTTGACAATCGTATCTCTGCCAGTCAGGATTTAGATTTAGGAACGACTGTGTACATGAACCAAAATAATGAAAGCGTTGTTACGAATGAGTTGAAATATATCATTTCAAACATAGCTTTAATTCAAGATAATGGAACCGTTTTCGAATATCCAAAAGAGGATTCTTATTTTGTAATTAACGAAGCAGATGCAAGCAGTTTGACATTGAGTTTGACAGGAATTCCCGTTGGAAATTACACACAAATTTCGTTCGGAATTGGCGTTGATCAATCAAAATATCCATTAGATGGTGGCGTTTTAAATTTTATTCCACAAGCAGAAGCAACAGGCATGTTATGGAATTGGGCAGCAGGTTACAAATTCATTAAGTTCGAAGGAACATTTACACCACAAGGCGGCACCGAAAGTCCGTTTGTAATTCATGTGGGAAGTCATGGGCAGAATTTAGATAACTACAAATTCGTGACGCTTCCACTAGCAAATACCATCAATATTGCTACAGGAAATACGGCTTCAGTAACTGTAGAAGCGTACATTCAACGTATTATTGATGCTACAAATCAAATTAAATTGGAAGACACGAGTGACATTCAAGTGGATCCTGTAAATGCGCCTAGAATTGCTAAAAATTTAGAAACTAGCTTTAGTGCGGAATAGCTAACAAAACTTAACCAACATAGCCAAAATAGATTGCTTTCTTTATCAAACCAACAACACTGTTGACTTGTAATTTTAGAAAAATATTTTTCTTGTGTGTTTCAACGGTATGCTTGCTTATATATAATGTATCTGCTATTTGATCAGTTGTGAGTTCTTTAGCAATCAATTGAATAATTTCTTTTTCTCTACGAGTTATAATTTTTTTATTGAAGTCCAACTCGTCATTCGATGCTTTGTAGTCGTTATAAAAATAAGGTTTACCATCTACAATGATTTGATGAATTGCTTTAATGAGTTCATCAAAACCTGTTTCTTTTAGTAAATATCCATCAATCCCTTGAAACGATTGTATTTGCTGAAACATACTCACAACTAGTATTTTTAAATTTGGATACTGTTGTTTTACAATTTTCACAAATTCCAATCCGTTCATTTCTGGCATTGAAATGTCAGTAATTAATAGATCGGGAGTATTACTTTTTAAAAAAGTCAACGCATCTGTAGCATTGTCTAATACTTGCAAGATTTCCATGTCGTTTTGTTTCGACAATACATTTGAAATTCCGTCTAAAAACATTTTATGATCGTCTACAATAACAAGTTCAATTTTAGCCATACATCATTTATTTATCCACAGGAATTTCTACAATTACTCGCGTACCGTTGCCTATTTGTGAATCAAACGTAATATTTCCATTCACTATTGTTACGCGCTCTTTCATATTCTGAAATCCAATGCCTTTGTGAGCAGTAGTAGCATCAAATCCCGTTCCATCATCTTCATACATTAAAATTAATTCAGTATCATGTATGTTTATAGAAACATCAACGGTTTTTGCTTGGGCATGTTTTTGTGCATTGCTGAGTAATTCTTGTACAATACGATATAAATGATGCTTTACTTCAGTATCTAAAAGCAACGCATTTTCTTCGGGAAAGACCGTAATATTTGTCAAAAAACTATCATTATTTTCATACTGCTGTTTCAAATCTAGCAATAGCGAAATAATATCTTTATCTTTAAAATAGTTAGAGCTTAAATTATGTGATAAGATGCGTAATTCTTTAAAAGTATTGGACAGCGATTGATTGATTCCTTTAATTTCTGTATTCTCTAATTCAGAATTAATTTGTGTTAATCGTAAATTCATTCCAGCCAATTGTCCGCCAATACCATCATGCAACTCTATAGCGATGCGGTTTCGTTCGTTATCTTGTCCATCAATCAATGCTTGAATTTGCTTTATTTCCTGTTCTTTCTGTAGTCGTTCTTTTTCTTTTATGTGCAATTGTGCTTCTTGTGCTCGTATGGTTCGCTGCGTTTTTACACGATGTCT
>NZ_JBGCDL010000195.1:0-3359 GCF_045105435.1 Kordia sp.
GTAACAACACGTTCGCTAACAATATGTATAATCCATACTAGTCGATTTTCCATTGGAAAATCTCCCTGTTTTTACTATATTTATTACGCGGTCCGAAATCTTGTAGATTTCTAGACCGTACAAATTATACACGGAACGTTAGCGGTAATATGAGACCGATAGAAACGAAAAAGATTATGAACAAAAATTAATATGAAAAACTTAAAGTCCCTCGAAAGATTACAACAGTTACACAATTTAACTACTAATGAAAATACAGGCACTCCTCAAGAACTAGCAGAACTACTGAGAATTAGCAAACGCTCAGTACAATCATTAATAGAGCAGTTAAGAGATTACAATGCTCCTATTTATTATAGTAGAA
This sequence comes from Kordia sp., assembly GCF_045105435.1. Lineage (GTDB taxonomy): Bacteria > Bacteroidota > Bacteroidia > Flavobacteriales > Flavobacteriaceae > Kordia. The sequence goes on from NZ_JBGCDL010000195.1 coordinate 365, forward strand.
ATAGAAAAACCTACTATTATTGTGATGATTTTGATATAAATATCTCTATTTCTGTAAGTGTATTAACTAACAATGAAGTAACACAAATATTCGGCGGTAGTTATTTTTTGAAAAATAATTTATTCGACGCAAGAAAGTTGCACTGAACAAAATTACATTTGTATATGCAAAACAATACTAGATGCATATGGTAGCGTTTTGATATGGATTGTAAAAGGTTTACAACCAAAAATGAATTAATAATTTTTAAAACGTATTTTTATGAAAAATTTACAAAATTTTGGCGTTCAAGAATTGAATGTTCAAGAACTTATTGAAATTGATGGTGGAAAAATCCCATGGAAAAAGTTAAAAAAATGGGGTGGAAAATTTATGGAATGGGCAGGAATATATGATGCTATTGATGAGTTTAGTGCAGGATTTGCTGAAGGTAATTGTCAATAATATTTTTTTAACAAAAATAATTTTAAATTATGAAAAATATTGAAGAATTTAACGTTTCTATATTAAATATAAATGAAACAAAATTAATTAATGGAGGGGGAATTTTTAGAGATTTTGGAAAATGGTGTGGAGAAGCATGGTGTGCAACAAAAGGTTTTTTAAAAGAACTTGCAAGCCATTCAGATAAAATAGTTCACCCTGGTACAACGTTTCAATAAAATATGATTGAATACATTTATAAATTAAAGAGGAAAACCAATCGTATTCCTCTTTTTTTTATCATTTTTATTATAGATTTAGTTTTTCATTTAGTTGTTTCCTACATAGTAACAATTTATAACCCTGAACTATTAGACGTATTTGATAAAAAGATGTCTTTGACTGAAATTTTTATTCTTTCTGTTATTATTGGACCATTAATAGAAACTTTTTTATTCCAATATTTAATCATTGAAATACTTTATTTCTTTAAAAAAATAAAAATTAATACTATCATAATTATTTCATCAATTACATTTAGCCTAATACACTATTATAACTTAATTTATATTTTAGTCACTTTTTTATCGGGAATAATTTATGCTTCATATTATTTATACTTAAAAGTAGAAAAACAAAAATCTCCTTTTTTGTATATTTGGTTTCTTCATTCACTATATAATTTTAGTGTATTCATTTTAGATGATATTTTAAGTTGGTAATCCCTGATTTTTTTTAAATGACGAGATGATATGACAAAATACTACCGCCAACAACGTGTATATTTTATTGCTTTCTTTTAGCTAACTTACGAAAGTCCTCGCGGGCTACCTATCTGTGATTTATTTGCTAACTTTAGTGCTTAAACACGCAACGAAATCATACACAAACAATCTCCTTTAGGTCCAATCGAGGAAAACTGCGCTTATCAATAGCTATATGCAACCTGTCCACGTTTAATCTGTATTTATAAAGTAAAAGCAATAAATTGCTTAACTTTAAAATCCAAAACGCGGCTTCACATAGCCCTGCGTTGTGTGCAATTTGACAAAAATTTCGTCATTATACCAAAATTTGGTATATTTGAGTAAATTTATGTCGAATGAATAAAAACACATCAATATCACTCGGAAATTATTTTGACCAATTCGTTCAAAGTCGAATAAGTGAAGGAAGGTTTAAAAACGTTAGCGAAGTCATTCGTGCTGGATTGAGACTTTTAGAAGAAGAAGAAAGTAAAGTAATTGCTTTAAAAACCGCAATACAGGAAGGAATTGACAGCGGAATTGCACACGATTTTGACCCAAAAAAGCATTTGGAATCTCTAAAAGCGAAAAAGCACTCGAATGGCTGAATATAAATTGACTAACAAAGCTGTCGAGGATTTATCAAAGATTTGGGATTATACATTTGAGGTTTGGTCGGAAAAACAAGCTGATAAATATTATGATGGACTGATTTCCAACTGTGAAGAAATTGCGGAAAACCCTGAATTAGGAAAAAACTACAAAGGAATATCAAAGCAGCTTCTCGGAATCAAAGCAAATCGACACATAATATTTTACAGAACGTTGGAAAAAAATTATGTTGAAATAACGAGAATATTGCACGAACGAATGGATTTGAAGAAAAGAATAACCGAATAAAAACTGCACACAACAATGGCTATAAGTAATTGCTTGTTCTCGCTTACTTCTGAAAATCCTTGCGGATTTTCAGCTTGGTGTATACTTGCAAAGTTAAATGCAAAACCACGCAACTAGCTATATGCAACCTGACCACGTTTAATCTGTATTTATAAAGTAAAAGCAATAAATTGCTTAACTTTAAAATCCAAAACGCGGCTTCACACAGCCCTGCGTTGTGCTTCATTACCAGAAACCGCTAACCAATGATAAAATTCTTTAGAAGAATAAGACAAGATTTACTCTCAAATGGAAAAACTGGCAAGTATTTTAAATATGCTCTTGGAGAAATTATTCTTGTCGTTATTGGAATTTTAATAGCATTATCAATCAATAATTGGAATGACAAACGCATAAAACAAAAGAAAGAAATCAAATATATTTCGCAAATTCACGAAGAATTTCTTTTAAATAGAGCACAACTTGACACAGCGACCTATTACCATTTAAAAGGTTATAAAAATGCTAATAAAATATTAGCTATGATGCCAATAAATATAGAGAGTGTTAACTTGGATTCTCTATCTTATTATATTGAAGGGACGTTGGATCATTGGACATTCAATCCTCAACAAACTGCAATCATTTCTTTATCAAGCACATCATCTTTTGATATTATCTCTAACAACGAATTGAGAGTTTTATTACAAAATTGGACTGAACTCGTTTCTGATTATCAAGAAGAAGAAAATACGTCTAAAACTTTTAGTCATGATTATTACTTGCCATATTTAAGACAAAATATTGCATTTAAAAACTACGCCAATACAGATGAAACAATACTTAAACACTCCAAAATTGATTTAAACTTTCTGAACGAATTGGAATTTGAAAACCTTATTCATAATCGAATGATATTTATTGAAGATATTGTAAATCCACCTGGA
>NZ_JBGCDL010000196.1:0-5817 GCF_045105435.1 Kordia sp.
AGACAACTTTTTTAGTCTTTAGTATAGCTTACTCAGAAACCAATACCATATATTGCCAAGGTTTCAAGGCAACATCTTGTCCTTCTCTAAATATAATAGTATCACCATTTATATAATTGGTAAAACTTCCCGAAAGATCAATTGTTGTAATGACAGCTTCTTTAGATAAATTTCCAATATAATACACTTGCTTGCCATCTTTTTCGCGTTTAAACGCCAACACATGATCGGCTTTACTCGTTTGTAATTTGGTATACGAAGCGGCATTTTTTCCACCGTGCAATGCTACATTGGCATTCTTTAAAGTACCTAACTTTGCTAACAATGGCCATGTTTTTCCTTTTTCTTTCGGAATTTCATCTTTCTCAAAGAATTTCAAACGGTGTTTCATATCGTATTCTTGACCCGAATAAATCAACGGCATTCCAGGAGCAACAAAACTCAATGCAGTAAAAGCTGCTGCACCTTTGCCCATGCGCTCTTCAATAGTTCCGTTCCATGAATTTTCATCATGGTTGGTTACAAAATTCATTAAAATATCGTCTTGTTCGTATAAAGAATCGATCTGTTGCATGCGTTTGTCCCAATCGGAAACTGTTTCTTCACCTTTTGCAATATGATTCATTTTATGATGTGTATCCCATCCATACGCCATATCAAACAATTTGCCTTTCAATAACTCAGGTTCCCAAGCTTCAGCTAGCATAAAAATGTCTTTCTTAGCACGTAATTGCGGAATTGCTTCTTCCCAAAAATCTGTGGGAACAGAACCAGCAACATCACAACGAAAACCGTCAACACCTTCATCTGTCAACCAATATTGCATGTCTTTTACCATCGCTTTGCGCAACTCCTTATTGTCATAATTCAAATCAGCAACATCTGCCCAACCTACAGGAATCCCATCTTCATTTAACGGATCTGTAATTTCACCTTTGGCATTTTTCGTATAAAATTCTGGATTTGTTTTCAACCACGTATGATCCCAACCTGTATGATTTGGAACCCAATCCAAAATTACATATATGCCATTTTCATGTGCCGTATTCACAAGTTTTCTAAAATCTTCAATAGTTCCAAACTCCGGATTAATCTTTGTAAAATCAGAAACCGCATAATAACTTCCTAAGTACTTTTTACGTTCTTCCGGATCTTTAATTTCACTAGCAAAATCGCCACCAGTAGCTTTGCGTTTGGTTTCTGAAATTGGAAAAATCGGCATCAGCCAAATCACTTTTACGCCTAATTGCTTTAACTGCGGAATATCTTTCGTGAACGCATCAAAAGAACCTTCTTTTGAATACTGACGAATGTTCGCTTCATAAATGACAGCACTTTCCATCATTTCGTTAGATACTTTTGCAATGGTAGCTTTTTTCTTTTCGGGTGTTTTTTCAGCTTCTTTCTGTTTCGTTTCGCACGATACAAAAAGAAGTATGGTCATTAAAAATAAAGGTAGTTTCTTCATTATAGGTTAATTTATATATGTTTGTTAAATCGAATTTTTATAATTTGATGATTATTTTTTGTTTTCTATCGGTATTCCAATCAATTGAAAAAGACAACATGTTAATATGTGTAATCCAAGTAAATTTCACAAGCTTTCCGCGAAATTTTACTTTTTTAGGTATTTTATTAAGATTGTGAATAACAACATCAATTTTTTTGGTACTTGTTGAATAATTGACGCCAGTTTCAGCTTCCAATTCAATTTCTAATACCTTCTTTTTATACTCACTTTCAAACTCCAATACTTCGTACATTTCTTTTTCAAAAGCATTTTTAGTTTCACCATCATCATGGTACAAAACGCGTTCACTTTCGTTGATAGTTTCATCGTGGTAATAATGCAATGCAAACGTAGTTCCATCATATTCAGAAGTCGTTTGCATCGGTTTCGCCATCGGAACAAACGCACCAGCTCTAACATATACAGGAATCGAATTTTCTTTCGTTTTTACCATTTTTGTTTGTCCACCAATCACTTTTTTATCCGTTTTAAAGTCAATCCAAACCGCATCTTTTGGAAAATACACTTCTTTAGTTTGCACACTATCTTTCACAATTGGCGTAACTAAAAAGTCATTTCCCCATAAATAGGTGGAAGCATTATCATATAAGGATTTATTACTATCTTCTTCAAAAAACAACGGACGCATCAATGGTGTTCCTTTTTGATTATTTTGAAAAGCAATGGTGTAATTATAGGGTAATAATTGGTAGCGTAATTCAATAGCTTCTTTTGCTAATTTTTTCGCTCGTGCGGAACGAAACACAGGTTCACTTGGTACTTCTTCTTGTGCATGTGGTCTGTAAATTGGCTGAAAAACGCCGTATTGCAACCATCTTATGTATAAATTATCATTCAAATTTGCACCTGCAAAACCACCTAAATCAGAGTGCATATAACTCAAACCTTGCATGGCCATTTGTAGTGCAATTTCTGTTTGTGATTGCAGTCCGCCCCAAGTTCTATTCACGTCGCCCGACCACGGAATTAACCCGTAACGCTGCGAACCCGAATAGCCTGCGCGCATTAAAATAAACGGTCGTGTATTCGGAAAATCTCTTGCGTAGCCTTCATACACCAATCGTGCCCAATCGTGTCCGTAAATATTATGTTTTTCATTGGCAGTTCCGGTGTGATGCAATAGTTTTTCAGGATGTACTTCTGGTTCTCCCAAATCGCCCCAAACACCTGCAACACCTAATTTTGCAAGTTCTTTATAAATTCCCCAAAACCATTTTTCTCCTTTCGGATTGTAAATATCAATCAAGCCCGTATTTCCAAAATAGAAATCGAATTTAAACGGATTTCCAACAGAATCTTTGGCTAAAATTCCCAAATTAGATGCTTCATACCAACGTTTAGAAGTCGTTAAAATAAACGGTTCTGTAATAAAAACTGTTTTTACACCTTGCTTCTTAAAATCTGTAATCATTTGTTTGGCATCGGGAAAAGAATCTTTGTGCACTTTCAAGTTTCCCATCGTTCCTTTAATCTCTTTTCCAAACCAATACAAATCTAAAATGATAGCATCAACAGGAATTTTTTCATCTTTAAATGCTTTAATTGTTGCTTCGGTTTCTGCTTGCGAATGGTAGCCAAATCGACTTGAAAAGTTTCCAAATGCCCAACGTGGTGGCAACGGTTGTTTTCCTGTTAAATCGGTATAATTATGAATTACATCTAACCAAGAATCGCCCGCAATAACTTGATAGGTTTTGCGACCTGAAATGGTTTCGTACGTAAGCGTATTGTCTTTTTTACTATCCAAATCCAAATACCCAATTGGCGCATTGTCAAAATGAATCATATATTTCTTGGATGACATTACAATTGGAAGCGTGAAATTCATCAACTCCGAACGTGTTTCGTATCCGTAATGCGCTCGGTTGTATAGTTTCAAGCGATTTCCACGACGATTCATTCCCAAAGCACGTGCGCCGCCGCCCATGAGAATTTCATCTTTCGTTAAATTGAAATCAATCGCTTCGCCGTCAGCTATTTTTTGATAGCCGTTTTTCTCAGAAATGATTGGTTTTCCTTTGTATTCATAATAAATTTGAAATGGCAACGTGGAAATTTTCACAGAAATTCCTGCTGTTTTCAGTACAATTCCCTGTTTATCTTCCCAAAATTCAGTCTTTGGAACCGTTGGTTGCATCACTACTGCATGCGAATTAAGTTGTGTTGTTTCTCCTTTGGGAACAAATGTAGTTTCCATAATTTTATCAGAATACGCTGTAAATCTATATACACCATCGTGCACTCTGACTTCCAAACTCGCCTTATTTTCATCGTAAGAAGTGAATTTTACAGCTCGTTTTGAGTTCTGCGCCAGCGAAAATTGGCAATATAAAAGTGATATGAATAATAGTTTAAATAGTTTCATAGATTAGTTCTTTAGTAAGAAAGTCAATGGAATGTGCAATCGTTTTTGCCAAGAATTTTCGGAATGGTTGGCACCTTCAAACAATAGGTTTTTATAATTTGTATCGGTATAGCCTTTTTTCATAAAAATAGTATCTACAATTTTTGCGTATTGCGGATAGTATTTGTCCAACGTTTCTGTTCCGTAATCAAAATAAAAACGATGTGTTTTTGGTGAAGGCAAATGATCACTCATGTATGCAAAAAAGGTATCTGGAATCGGATTGTCTTCCGATGGCATCGTACCAACCCAATGTGTAGAAATACACGCGGCGGCACCAAATATTTCTGGATATTCGCACATAGCGTACATGGAAATTAATCCGCCCATGCTTGAACCTGCAACATGCGTATTGTCGCGATCAGTTTTTACGGAATACGTATTGTCAATGTAGGGTTTTAGTTCTTCCGTAAGGAATTTTAGATAATTATCTGCGCTAAATGTCACATCAAAATTATTACTTTTTGCTTCTGCAAGCAATCTTGTTTTCGTTTCTTCATTTAAGTAGTCAAATGCTTTCTGAGGAAAATAATCTTGCCAGCGAATTGCAGGAATATTGTATGGAGCAACTACGATGAAATCTTTTATTTTTCCTTCGTTCATCAATTTAGAAGCCACTTCGTCCACTTGCCATTCTTGATGATTCCAAGTCGTATTGGCATCAAATAAATTTTGTCCGTCATGCATATATAATACACTGTATTTCTTGTCTTTTGAATAGTTTTCAGGCAACCAAACATCTACATTTCTTGGACGAATGTATGCGGAAGGAAAATCTACAACACGCATAAGTTTCCCAGCTGCCAACGTTGCTGTTTTTACTTCTTTTGCAACAGGTGTTTTTTCGCTTGGCTGAAATTGTACATATTCTGCAAATAACCAGAGCAACGCTGTTTTTAATTCGCTGCGCCAAAATGCTTCGCTGTGTGTTCCGTTTGGTGAAAATTTTGCGTTAAAATTGTCTTTTGGAAAACTATTTTTGCTTAAAAGTTGCAACATGTCATTGAGATTGTCAACCATATTTTCACCTTCTTTTTCGCCCATTAAGTAATATAATTTTGAGTTTTTAGCTTTCGCTAGATTGTTTCTTGTGAACGAAAACGTATCTGTTGAAAACCAAAATGAAGGCGAGAAAATGCCTGCTTTTCCAAATACATCAGGATGTGCAAAAGTGGCATAATGTGAAATCAATCCGCCCATAGAACTTCCCATAATGCCTGTATCTTTAGCGGCTGTTTTTGTTCTATATTTTTGATCAATTGCAGGTTTTAAAGTCTTTGCAATAAATTCCACATATTGTTTTCCTTGCGGCGAACCGTATTTTTCATGTTCCCAAGCGGTGTATTCTTGCATACGTTCTTCGCTGTTATCAATGGAAACCACAATAATGTCCAAACCATGTGTTTGATGTAATTTGTTAAGTGTTTCGTCTACTTCCCATTCGCCTGAATACGAAGTTGCCTTGTCAAATACATTTTGCCCATCGTGAATGTATAACACAGGATATGATGCTTTCGAATTTGCATAGTTTGGCGGCAAATACACTAAAATTTTCCGTGTTTTGTTGAGCTGTGGTATTTCAAAATTTTCTGCAAAGGTTTCTACATTTGGCTGTTTGGTAGCATTGGTTTCGTTTGCATTTCCGTTGGACCAAGCGCCAATAGAAACTTGTATCATTTCAGGATGTTCTTTAAAACTATAGGTTCTGTTTTCTATGTTTTGACGTTTTTCGTCCAATTCCACAGTTTCCCAACTTCCCAATGTAAATTTGAAATTGATGGTTTCCCGATGATTTGGAATTGTTATTTTGTAGTAGGTGCTATCCTTTTTTTCTAGTTTCAACTTAGGTCTTCCGCCAGACCAACCTTCAAAATCTCCTGAA
>NZ_JBGCDL010000197.1:0-2903 GCF_045105435.1 Kordia sp.
AGTGTTTGGGATTATCTTTTTAAGACGAATTACATTCCAAAAAACGGACGCGATATCGAGTTGGGTTTTTCCAATGACGAAGCGTTTCCTCAAGATTTTTTACAGCAAGAAATTTATCCTATCAATCTAAAAAAAGAATAACATAATGATGCGATTTACACGTATTTTATTAATCTCAATACTTGTCATTTCTTGCAATGCACAACAAAAACCTATTGAAAATTCAGCAGAAAAAGTACAAACTACGATCATAGATTCTGTGAATGCGCAACACGATAACATAGCGACAAAAGATTCACTAAATACAAGCAATCAAAAAGCTACTAAAATTTCTCAAACTACAGAAGTGTACATCAATATTTATTGTCATGGATACGGACCACTAGAAGTAGAAGAAAAAATTACAAGTCCAATTGAAAATGCCTTAGAAACGCTTGAAGATGTCGATGAAATTAATTCTAAATCTGAAGACGAATATTCTAAAATAATTGTGTTTTTAGATCCAAACATTTCCAAACAGGAAGCCGTGCTAATTGTTCAAGAAAAAGTAAATCAATTAATTAAAAATGGAAAATTACCCGAAATTAATGGTCAAAAATTACAACCAAAAATAACTTCGTATACTACGTTCGATGAAAAATATAGGTACAATTATACTACCAATGAAATTGAAAATAAAAGTGAAAGAATAATTGATACCGTTTTCTTTATACAAAATGCCAAGTTTACTACTTCAAAAGATATTGCCATTCTAGACAGTTGGAATACATTATTACAAAAACATGTTTCTGCGGACGGAGTTGTAGACTATAAAGGCTTCAAAAAAGATCGAAGCAAACTGCTAGCATACATAAAAATTTTAGGCGAAAATATGCCAACAGATATTTGGACAAAAGAAGAAAAACTTGCCTATTGGATGAATGCGTATAATGCACTTACCGTAGATTTAATTCTGAGAAACTATCCGCTGAAAAGCATTAAAGACATTAAAAAACCTTGGAATCAACGCTTATGGAAATTAGACGAAAAATGGTATAACTTAGACGAGATAGAACATAAAATTCTACGTAAAATGAACGAACCACGAATTCATTTTGCAATTAATTGTGCCTCTTTTTCATGTCCGCCATTATTAAATGAAGCGTTTACCGCGGAAAAACTAGAACAACAATTAACACAAGTAACGAAAACATTTTTAGCGGATTCAAGACGAAATACAATCACAAAAAATACAATAGAAATTTCAAAAATCTTCAAGTGGTTTTCAAAAGATTTCAAACAAAACGGTTCACTTATTGATTTTTTAAACAAATACAGCGATGTAAAAATCAACGCAAACGCGAAAAAGAAATACAAAGATTACAATTGGGATTTGAATGAGTAAATTATCGATCGTCATACCAATTTTCAATGAAGTCAACAACATTGTTTCGCTGCTAAAAACCTTGTTGGAACGGACAAAACACAAGCATCACGAAATTTTATTGATTGATGGCGGAAGTACAGATGATACCGTAAATGTAGTTTCAAATTACATTTCAACCTTCAACAGAACGCAAAATGAAAACCGAAAACGTTGCGTAGACCAATTATTTGGAAATGAGAAACATGCAATGTACATTCAACTGTTTCAATCGGAAAAAGGACGTGCCAAACAAATGAATTTTGGCGCACAAAAAGCCACTGGAAGCATTTTATATTTCTTGCATGCAGATACGTTTCCACCAAAACATTTTGATGAATTCATTCTAAAAAAAATAAACGCAGGTCATCAAGCAGGTTGTTTTCGCATGCGATTTAATTCGTATCATCCTTTATTATTAGTTTCTCAATTTTTTACACGTTTTAACTACAGTTGGTGTCGCGGTGGCGATCAATCGCTATTCATAGAAACCTCACTTTTTCAATCTTTAGCTGGATTTGACGAAAACTATATTATTTATGAAGATTGCGAGTTTATCCATCGTTTATACGAAAAAAACGAGTTTACTATCATTCCAAAAAGCGTACAAACTTCTGCTAGAAAATACCGCGAACAGGGAACTTGGAAATTGCAATATCACTTCGCTATCATTCACATCAAAAAATCAAAAGGCGCCACTCCTGAAGAATTGTATGCGTATTACAAAAAGCATGTGGCTTCGTAATTTACGACCTGTTAGATTATTAGATTTTGTACTCCTGTATGTCACATTGAATTTAGTTGAAATGAATTGTTTTTCTAGTCATCAGTTAGAATGCTAAATCTGTGATTTGGTGTATCGAGAACTGTTTCGAAAATCATAGTACTTGTCGATACAATCCGCTATCGCGAATCACTCCAAGTGACGCTTCTCAAATGTTAAATTATGAATGTTGAATTTTAAACATAAAAGTACTTAAAAGAACAAGCGTAGCGATCAAAAAAACTACTCTTCCATCTGCTTCAAAACAGCTTCCAACTTTCGCACATGCACACCATACAATTTATCTGCCCATTGCACAGTAATGTAATAAATAAATACGCCAGAAAGTAAATATCCTAAAATCACTAATAATAATGTGCTTGTCGGCATTTGTAGCATAAACCATTCTGTAAAGCGATCGGAACCAAATTTTTCAGCGCCCATAAATATCGCAGAAACGGAGATTGGCAACAATAATGAACCTGCTATAATTCCTGTTTTATAGACTTCCATGGTAAGTTTAATATCGTGAATAAAGTTCAAAATGGTTTCCTTGGTTTGTTGTCCAACATTGGATGTTCTGCGTAAAAACCAAATCATTTTTGCCAAATATCCTAAAGTCATCAAGCTCGTAATGAACATAAAAATAAAATATACTGCACGTGGCAATTCATACATTTTTATTAAAAAAGGATAGGTGAAAAATATCACAATTCCCGCAAGTTGTATGGCAATTTC
>NZ_JBGCDL010000198.1:0-6446 GCF_045105435.1 Kordia sp.
TTACAGCGACCTTGATTTAAAAGAGACATCGGCTTGTAAATAATACAGGTTTTACTATCGGTTTTATGAAGAATTTGAAGTGTGATTTCAGCCTCACCATCAATAAACAAATGAAAATCCCAGGGCAATAATTCTAAAGAAGAAGTCTCTAAAGTAGAATACGTACAGCAGTTACCACAACCAGCAACACACCTAATTTTGATACTTCTTGAAATTGAAAAATTATTTGATAAAATTGATGATAAAGGTGTTCTACTAATTGAACTCTACGCATTATCTAAATGTTTTTTTTTCGAAGAAACACCTAATAAACCCAAAATGTTGATTTATAGTCGAAAAGAAAAATAATAAAATACCCCATAAAAAAGCCCCCAAATAGTGTCTAACTTTTTTGGGGGTCAGTGTATAAGGAGGCTTTTTTATAAATTAGATCAATTTCTTAGCGTTTTTAACTTTCTGTTTTGTGAGAGCAATTTCTACAACTTCATTCATTTCTGTAACATAATGAAACGTAAGTCCTTTTAAATACGACGCTTTGATTTCTAAAATATCTTTCTCATTATCTGCACACAAAATAATTTCTTTAATATTAGCTCTTTTGGCAGCTAATATTTTTTCTTTAATTCCACCTACAGGCAACACTTTACCCCTTAAAGTAATCTCACCCGTCATTGCCAATTTACTCTTTACTTTACGCTGGGTAAACGAAGATAATAAAGATGTTAACATGGTAATACCTGCACTTGGCCCATCTTTAGGAGTTGCACCTTCAGGAACGTGAATATGCACATTGTACTTTTCTAAAACCTCTGGTTTAATTCCAAATTCTTCTGCATTTGCTTTAATGTATTCTAAAGCAATGGTTGCTGACTCTTTCATCACTTTCCCTAAATTTCCAGTAATAGAAAGTCCGCCTTTACCTTTTGATAAAATAGATTCAATAAATAAAATGTCTCCACCAACACTTGTCCAAGCTAAACCTGTAACAACACCAGCAACATCATTATTTTCATACTTACCGCGTTCCATTCGTGCTGGTCCTAACACATCTTCTACGATAGCGTTGGTTACTTTTTTCTCGTATTTATCTTCCATTGCAATGGATTTTGCTGCATAACGTACCATTTTGGCAATTTGCTTTTCCAATCCACGCACACCACTTTCACGCGTGTATCCTTCTACAATTTTTTCGAGTTGCTTCTTCCCTATTTTTAAATCTTTATCGGTAAGCCCATGCTCTTCTAATTGTTTTCCTAATAAATGTTTTCCAGCAATTTCTACCTTTTCTTCGGTTGTATATCCAGTTACATTTATAATTTCCATACGATCGCGCAATGCGGGCTGAATGGTACTTAAACTATTTGCCGTAGCAATAAACATTACTTTCGACAAGTCGTAACCCATTTCCAAGAAGTTATCATAAAACTCCATATTTTGTTCTGGGTCTAATACTTCTAACATGGCAGACGACGGATCGCCATTATGACTGCTAGATAGTTTATCAATTTCATCTAATACAAATACAGGATTTGACGTACCAGCTTTTTTCAAGCTCTGAATAATTCGTCCTGGCATCGCTCCAATATAGGTTTTACGATGTCCGCGAATTTCTGCTTCATCACGCAATCCACCAAGTGAAATACGTACATATTCTCTTCCTAGCGCTTCTGCAATCGATTTTCCAAGCGATGTTTTTCCAACACCTGGAGGTCCATATAAACACAAAATTGGAGATTTCATGTCGTTTCGCAATTTTAAAACTGCTAGGTATTCTATAATTCGTTTCTTCACATCTTCCAAACCAGAATGATCGCGGTCAAGAATCGTTTGTGCTTTTTTAAGATTGAATTTGTCTTTGCTGAATTCGTTCCAAGGTAAATCTAAAAATAACTCCAAGTAATTGCGCTGAATTGAATATTCGGCTACTTGCGGATTCATACGTTGCATTTTTGCCAATTCCTTGTCAAAATGCTTCTTTACCTTTTCGTCCCACTTTTTGTCTTTTGCCTTTGAACGCATGACTTCAATATCTTGCTCATACGAAACGCCACCACCCAATTCTTCTTGAATGGTTTTCATTTGTTGATGCAGGAAATATTCGCGCTGTTGCTGATCTAAATCGTGACGTACTTTTGACTGAATGTCATTCTTTAACTCTAACTTCTGCATTTCTAAATTCATGCTTTTTAAAGTTGCCAAAGCACGCAATTTCAAATCGGTTACGGCAAGTAATTCTTGTTTCTCTTTTACAGACAAATTCATATTTGAGGATATGAAATTGATCAAAAACGAAGAACTTTCTATGTTTTTGATGGCAAAAGATGCTTCCGATGGAATGTTTGGACTTTCCTTAATGATTTGCAACGCTAAATCTTTGATCGAATCTAATATTGCCGAAAACTCTTCATCTTCTCCTTCAGGACGCGTTTCTGGCACTTCTTTTACGGTTGCTTCCATGTAAGGAGTTTCGCGTAAAAGCGAATCAATTTCAAAACGTTTTTTTCCTTGAATGATGATCGTTGTATTTCCATCAGGCATTTGCAACACGCGCAAAATACGTGCTACCGTACCTAAGGTGTTAATGTCTTCTAAGGTTGGATTTTCAACCGATTCATCTTTCTGTGCAACCACACCAATTACTTTTCCGCCATTATTGGCATCTTTAATTAGTTGAATTGACTTATCGCGTCCGGCGGTAATAGGAATTACAACACCTGGAAACAATACTGTATTTCGTAGGGGAAGAATGGGCAATGTTGGTGGCAATTCTTCTCTATTAATTTCTTCTTCATCTTCTGGCGTCATCAACGGAATTAATTCCGCATCTTCATCAATAGATTGAAATGACAAACTGTCCATATTTAATAACTTTGTATCGCTCATTTGTATAGTACTAGGTCATTCTGTCATAAAAACAGAAGTATATCTTTTTATTTATTTTTCTTTTTCAAGTGTAACCGCTTATAAATCAACCGTAGTTGTTTATTTTACTGGTTTCTCTGCTACATTAAAAACAATTGTTATGCCAAGCTTCTTTCTGAAAAGATATAAAAATCAAGAAATATTAAATATTTTTAAAGAAAAGTGTAACAATTACATTTTTCGTTAATCTTTACAATAAACTAAACTTTTTGAGCCACCAAAAGTTACATACTGAACAACTCGTTACGTTGTGCAAAAAAGGAAACCAGTCTGCGCAAATGGAGATTTACAATCGTTATTATAAAGCGATGTATAACACTGCATTTCGAATTTTAAAGAATAGCGCAGAAGCTGAAGACGCCATGCAAGAAGCATTTTTGAATGCTTTTATGAAATTGGATTCTTTTAGCGAAGAAGTTTCTTTTGGCGCATGGTTAAAAAAAATCGTAGTGAATAAAAGTATTTATCTGTACAAAAAGCAACAACGAAAGGACGAAGTTTCTATCGACACTATGTTACATAAGGTTGAAGATAATGACGGAATTGCCTCGGATGAAGAGTTTACAAGCTTACAGGCTCAAAAAGTATTGCAAACTTTAAAAACACTGAAAGACAATTACAGAGTTTCTTTGAC
Organism: Kordia sp.; assembly: GCF_045105435.1. Classification (GTDB taxonomy): domain Bacteria; phylum Bacteroidota; class Bacteroidia; order Flavobacteriales; family Flavobacteriaceae; genus Kordia. The sequence continues at coordinate 3,557 of NZ_JBGCDL010000198.1, forward strand.
CTTACATTTAATTGAAGGGTTTGATTATGAAGAAATTTGCTCCATTATGGATATTAGCTACGCAAATTGTAGAACTACAATTTCGCGAGCAAAAGATAGTCTAAGAAAAAAATTGGAAGTATACGCATGAAACGAACATTAATAAATTTAAAAATAGATTCGCGTAAGGGAGTTTTCAACATTTTTAATGAGAGAGCGGAGCGGTTGCAAACGTTCTCAATTTTATAAAAAAAATTATTATTTGATAATTAATAAAATTTAAACGTTTGAAAGAGAAAGATAATATTACAAACTTGTTTGACCGATTGCAGGATGATTTTGATACTGAAACACCTGAATTGGGACACGAACAGCGTTTTTTGAAAAAGCTACAAAAACAGCAAAATCAAGAAACAACAGAAATTAATAAGCCAATTGTATTATTTACTTGGTGGAAACAAATTGCAGCCGCTTGTATTATTTTATTGAGCTTGGGAATTTTTATCGGATCTAATTTTAACACTTCCGTAGAAGAAACGCAGATCACCTTTTCGCCAGAAGTAGAAAAATCGCAAATCCACTTTGCATCTTTAATTGAAAAGGAACTCGAAAAAGTAAAAGCTGCCGAAGATGAAGATACCAAAGAAATTGTACAAGATGTATTGCAACAATTGAAACGTCTTGAAGTAGCATATGACGAGTTAAAAGATGAATTGATCGAATACGGAGAAGACAAACGTATTTTACAAGCAATGGTAAAGAATTTTCAACTTCGCATACAGTTGTTAGAGAATGTACTAATACAAATTGAAGAAATTAAAATATTCAAGAATGAAGACACTATTATATAATTGTATTGCATGTGCTTTTTTATTGCCTTTGATTGTTCTTGGAAATAATGATCACAAAGGAAAGCACACCAAAGAGAAAACAATTACGAAAGAATTCTCGGTAAATGCAGATGCACTTTTAAAAGTGACCAACAGTTATGGAGCCGTTGAAATGACAGCTTGGGATAAAAATACCGTAGCTATTGAAGTGGTTATTAAAACCAATGGAAACTCGGAAAGTAAAGTAGCCGAGCGTTTGGAACAGATTGATGTTACTTTTAGCAATACAGCAGCAATGGTAACTGCAGTAACGGATTTTAGCAAAAATCAAGAGCGATCGTGGCGCAAATGGAACAAACGCAATAGCGTAAATGTAACGGTAAATTATACGATTAAATTCCCGAAAGGAAATGAGTTAAATATCTCAAATGATTATGGCGAAATTTTCTTAGATACTGCCGAAAATAACGTGACACTGAATTGCGATCATGGAAAAATGAAAATTGGAAAGTTACTTGGAAAAGATAATTCGTTAAATTTTGATCATACAGATAATGTAGCGATTGCTTATATAAATGGCGGACGTATTAATGCCGATTATTCTTCTTTTAAGATAGAAGAAGCTGAAAATATCCGATTGAACGCCGATCATACAAAATCACATTTTGGAACTATTAGTTATCTTAATTATAACTGCGATTATAATACGTTGCAAATTGATCTAGCCTATAATGTAACTGGAATGGGAGACTATTTATCATTACGATTAGGCGGAATTTCCGGAAATTTAGATTTGAAAGCAGATTATGGTTCTATTAAAATTGCACACATGACAGATGATGCCGGAAGTATTCGAATTGCATCAGAACTTGCAGGTATTAAAATTGGATATGATCCAAATTATCACTTTTCATTTGAGTTAAATCTTGATTATACAAGCATTAAAGGAGAAGAAGGATTTACCACAAATACAAAACAAGTAGAATCTCAAGAATCCTATTACGAAGGATATTACGGAGATAAATTTAGCGGGAATAAAGTAAGTATAGACTCAGAATACGGAAGCATCCGATTTGAAAAACAATAATAACATTCATCATCAAATAACGAACAACAATCAAAAATTATGAAAAAAACAACAGTATTTATCATCGCATTATTTTTAACAACCACAGTAACATACGCTTTTGGTTGGGGAAAGAAAATTAAAGGAAACGGAAAAATGACAACGATTACACGAACAACTTCCGATTATGACGTGGTTGCAGTAGCAGGTTCTTTTGACGTGGAATTGGTAGCAGGAAATGAAGGAGAAATTACTTTAGAAGGCGAATCTAATTTATTAGAATATGTAGAAACAGAAGTTAGCGACGGAAAGTTGAAAATTAAAACTAAAAAAGGATACAGCTTGCGTGTAAGTAATGGAAAAAAATTAGTCATTACCGTTCCTTTTGAAGATTTGAGTAAAGTAGCACTTTCAGGTTCGGGAGATGTATACACAAAAAATGCAACGATTAAAGGACGTGAGTTTAAAATGGGATTAGCAGGATCGGGAGATATTATTTTAGATGTTGATGTAGATACATTAAAAATGGGCGTTTCTGGATCGGGCGATATGACTGCTAGAGGAAATGCAGATGACGCAGAAATTAAATTGGCAGGTTCAGGAGATATTCACGCCTATAAATTAGAAGCTAAAAATGCTGAGGTAAGCTTGGCAGGTTCAGGAGATATTAGAGTTCGCGTATTAAATGATTTAAAAGCGCGTGTAGCAGGTTCTGGAGATATTACGTATAAAGGAAATCCTGCAAGAAAAGATACTAAAGTAGCAGGTTCTGGAAGTATTTCTATGAACTAGAAGATTTAACAATCAAATTACAAACAGCGAAAAGTCACTCAATACGAGTGGCTTTTTTTATGTTATATGTGTTTAGTTATTCAAAATATTTGTAGGTTCTAATGGCTATATTAGCAGGGATTTCGGGAGTTTCTACTGTATAATCGAGTCGTTTTGTCCAATTATTATTTTTGTCAAATTCTGTGTATTTATAGGTTGTAGTTGTTACGATATCTTCTTGATC
>NZ_JBGCDL010000199.1:0-30265 GCF_045105435.1 Kordia sp.
ATGAAACAAGAAAGCAAACAATTTACGGTTTCAGTGTATACTGAAAATAATATTGGATTGTTGAATAGAATTTCAGCAATCTTTCAGCGAAGACATATCAATATTGAAAGTATCAACTCGTCGGTTTCAGAAATTGAAAACGTTTCAAAATGGACCATTGTGGTGAATCTTTCGGAAGAACGAATGAAAAAAATCATCGGTCAAATCGAAAAACAAGTCGAAGTCATAAAAGCGTATTATCACACCGAAGAAGAAATCATTTATCAAGAATCTTGCATTTTTAAAATGAAATCGGATTTATTATTTGATGAACGCCAAATTCAAAATATTATCAAAGACAGCAATGCGCGAATCGTCACGGTAAACAAACAATTTTTTGTCATAGAAAAATCGGGACGCAAAGAAGAAATTGAGCTGTTGTATAGAGAACTCAGCGCTTTCGGAATCATGCAATTTACACGTTCGGGACGTATTGCGGTTTCTAAAGAAGAAATGAAAATTTCAAAAATGTTGGAAACAATAAATCATTAAAATAGAAGCAAGAGTCTAGAATCAGGATTTTCTAGACGAATTCAAATAAAAATAAAAACACACGAGTAAGAAAGTCTAGATTCTTGACTCCAAAATAAAAAAAATCATGTCAAACTATTTCAATACACTATCATTACGAGCACAATTAGCACAATTAGGAAAATGTAGATTTATGAACGCTTCCGAATTTACGGAAGGTGTCAAAGCGCTGAAAGATAAGCAAATAGTCATTGTCGGTTGTGGCGCACAAGGACTGAATCAAGGATTAAACATGCGCGATTCTGGTTTGGATATTTCCTACGCATTACGACAAGCCGCTATTGATGAAGAACGTACTTCATACCAAAACGCAACTTCGCACGGTTTTAAAGTAGGAACATACAAACAACTCATTCCAACGGCAGATTTAGTATTAAATTTGACGCCAGACAAGCAACATACAAATGTGGTAAAATCCGTGATGCCTTTAATGAAAAAAGGCGCAACATTGAGTTATTCACACGGTTTTAATATTGTGGAAGAAGGCACAAAAATCCGTGAAGATATTACGGTAATTATGGTGGCGCCAAAATGTCCAGGAACGGAAGTTCGTGAAGAATACAACCGTGGTTTTGGAGTACCAACACTCATTGCAGTACATCCAGAAAATGATCCGGAAAACAAAGGTTGGGATCAAGCAAAAGCCTATGCAGTTGCTACTGGCGGACACAAAGCAGGTGTTTTGGAATCGTCGTTTATTGCAGAAGTAAAAAGTGATTTAATGGGCGAACAAACCATTTTATGTGGCGTGTTGCAAACAGGTTCTATTTTGGCTTTTGATAAAATGGTCGCTGATGGAATTGACGCAAATTATGCAGCAAAACTCATTCAATTAGGTTGGGAAACCATTACGGAAGCGTTAAAACATGGCGGAATTACCAATATGATGGATCGTTTGTCAAATCCTGCAAAAATCAAAGCATTCGGATTGTCAGAACAATTAAAATCCATTATGAAACCATTATTTGAGAAACACATGGACGATATTATTTCGGGACATTTCTCAGAAACCATGATGGAAGATTGGGCAAATGATGATAAAAACTTACTAAAATGGCGTGCAGCAACAGGCGAAACTGCTTTTGAAAAAACGCCGTTGACAACGGATCATATTTCGGAGCAAGAATACTTTGATCATGGAGTATTATTAGTTGCTTTTGTAAAATCGGGCGTGGAATTGGCGTTTGAAACAATGGTAAATGCAGGAATTATTGAAGATTCTGCTTATTACGAATCGTTACACGAATTGCCATTAATCGCAAATACAATTGCCAGAAAAAAACTATTTGAAATGAATCGCGTTATTTCTGATACGGCTGAATATGGTTGCTACTTATTTGATCATGCATGTAAACCTTTATTGAAAGACTTTATGGAAACGGTTGATACGTCTGTGATTGGAAAACCATTTTCAGCATCAAACGGCGTAGACAATCTGGATTTAATTGCGGTAAACGATTCCTTAAGAAATCATCCAATTGAAGCCGTTGGAAAACGACTCAGAGCTGCAATGACGGCAATGAAAACGATTAAGACGATTGTGAGTACAGAAAAAGCGGTTACGGTTTAAGTTTTGATTCTTTTCATTCCTGCAAAGACAAGAATCCAAAATGTTTTAAAATGGATTCCGCATCAAGTGCGGAATGACAGAGATATATCAATTTAAGACTTTGATACTAAACGGTAAAGTTTTAATCATTTGAAAAGTTTTATTTGATGTAAATCGTCTGTGTTCAGAAATAATGAACTGGCAAGCGGAATTGCGAAGCGTAGCTTCAAGCATGTAGCTTAGCTAGAGAATGGTGCGTAGCAATTTCCTATACACAGACTTGATTTTTTGGTTCGTTTTTTATCAAGAAAAAAAGAACGTTACTAAAATCGTGATTTCATACACTAGCGGTTAAAAACAGCAGTGATGTGATAAGGAAACTAAAAGTATCAATCACAATTAAAAATAATTAAAAAACACACTTTGCAAACAACCACAAAAACATACGCTCCAACGTTAGCAGCCATTAAAAACGCTGCGAATACACTCAAAGGCATTGCTTCGGTAACGCCTTTGAGTTATAATGATTATTATTCCAGAGAATTTAATTGTAATATCTACTTAAAACGAGAAGATTTACAACAAGTGCGTTCCTATAAAATTCGTGGTGCTTACAATAAAATTTCATCATTAACAGCAACACAAATAGAAAATGAAATTGTGTGTGCAAGTGCAGGAAATCATGCGCAAGGTGTCGCGTTGTCGTGTAAACTTTTACAAATAAAAGGCACGATATTTATGCCAACTCCAACACCAAATCAAAAGATTGAACAGGTTAAAATGTTTGGTGAAGAATATGTTGAGGTCATCTTAATTGGCGATACTTTTGACGATGCGTATCATGCAGCAATAGCGCAATCGGAGCGTTTAAATAAGACGTTTATTCATCCGTTTAACGACGAAAAAGTGATTGAAGGACAAGCTACAATCGGATTGGAAATTTTGAAGCAACTCGAAACGCCAATCGATTATGTATTTGTACCTGTTGGCGGTGGCGGATTGTCCGCAGGATTATCTTCTGTGTTTAAAATGTTGTCTCCAACAACAAAAATTATTGGTGTGGAACCAAAAGGTGCGCCTTCCATGTCAACATCTATCCAAAAAGAAAGAAATACAACCTTAAAAAGTATTGAAAACTTTGTCGATGGTGCCGCAGTAAAACGTGTGGGCGATTTGAATTTTGCCATCTGTAAAGAAAATTTACACCAAATGAGTACGGTTGATGAAGGCAATGTGTGTCAGACAATTTTAGATTTATACAACCGACAAGCCATTGTCGTTGAACCTGCAGGAGCTTTAAGTATAAGTGCATTATCGCAATATGCAACTGAAATAAAAGGGAAAAATGTAGTCTGTGTCGTTAGCGGAAGCAATAATGATATTACACGAACGGCAGAAATTAAAGAACGTGCGTTGTTGTATGCGAACTTAAAACACTATTTCATTATTAAATTTCCACAACGTGCAGGTGCTTTGCGCGAATTTGTAGCCGAGATTTTAGGGCCGACAGATGATATTACTCATTTTGAATACACAAAAAAAACCAATCGTGAAAACGGTGCGGCAGTCGTAGGATTGCAATTAAAAAATGCAGAAGATTTAGACGCATTGATTACGAAAATGAAATTAAAGAACTTTTATGGCGATTATTTGAATGATAAGCCTGATTTGTTTCAGTTTTTGGTGTAACTGCTTTTTCACCACGAATACACGAATTTTTTTAGTTTGTTTTTTTAGTTTGTTTTTTGTTGATTTGTCAATTTGTTATGCTTACTCTTGTGTTTTTGTCAACTTGTTATGAATTTAGAAACTTGCGTTAGTGTTGGAATACTTTTATGTGATGCAGAATCAAGTTCAGCATGCCGAAATGTTGTTACTTTCCAGTTCATCAGATTGAGTGATTTTTTGGAATAAAATGAAGAAAAATTGTATCGAAATCTAATTGATATAACCGCTTTTTCACCACGAATACACGAATTTTTTTAGTTTGTTTTTTGTTATGAATTTAGTATTATGATACTTTTATGCGATGCCGAATCAAGTTGAGTATGATGTATTAAATAATCTAAGAAGTCTAACAAAATCTATTTTTTAAACGGCGAATGTTCTTTAAACGATTTAATCTTAATGTTTTTGAGAAAAGGTTTCAAAATACTGTTTATTAGCGGTCTTTTGTGTCGTGTGTAGCAAGTTAAATCTTGTGGTTTGGCGCCTAATGTACTTTTAATTTCGGAAGCTGTTCTTCCTAAGTTGATGTGTTTTGCTCCGTATAAAATGCCCAAGCGCACATAATCATTTAAAATTCGTGGGTAAATGGCATACTCTTTATTTAAACCATAATTCAAACCGATAAAATGTGCGTCTAAATTCTCTTGATTGCGCATGGCAGATAAAAATCCAACTAATTTATTATTTAAAAAATAACCTTTTACAATAAACTGATCGCCAAAGTTTTTTTTGAGCAATATATACGTGTCTAAATCCAGTATTTGTGCATTAAAATTTGCATTGGTAATGGTGTTTTCATATAATGCTTGCAATTCGCTTTTATGCTGATCAATTTCTTGATAACTGAATGCTGTCGCGACTAAATTCTCACTCTTTCTATCGGCTCTATTGGCTTTTACTCTGTATTTCGATTTAAGCGCATCTTTATAATCATTAAAGGAGTTCCATTCGGGTTTGAGCGTGATGATCATATTTGGCTCTACTTTCATAGGCGCATAACCATAATCTTTCAGTTGATCGGTTAGCGGAAGCGATTTTTCTTTAAAATCTTTCACAAAAACAGCATGCAATTTTTTCGTTTCTTTCATTACTGTTTTTAACGCGGATACCAGTTCATGAAATACTGCATTTGTATCTTCATTTTCCTTAATAAACGTTCCGTATTCGCCACTTAAAAAGATATTTCCGCAAAACATAATTTTGGGTGAATTAGTAAAGAACAAACCATTAACCGTTTTTTTAAGCCATTTTGCAATCTTAATATTTTGTGTAATGGTTTTTATCTGAATCGTAACTACTTGTGTCGAAGCAAACCCAACTGCTTCCTTTTGATTGTTCACAATTACAATATACCGAAACGCAATATCGTCATTGGCAAGTTCATAAGCGCGTAAAAATTCGGGCGTATAATACGTATTTGTGCCACAACCTAATTGTTGCCAATACGCCGAAGGAATATCGTTTATGGTAGTATAAAAAATTGGCGGAGCATAACTCATTCGCGTTTTTTGACTTTGTTTAGGCTAACTAAATATACGCCAGCAAAAATTAGAATTGCAGCTACAATTTTAATCAAATCAAGTGAATCACTTCCAACGATTATAGCAAAAATTCCTGCAATTACAGGTTGAAGATATAAAAATGTAGTGACAGTTGACGCTTTTAATTCGCGCAATGCTAGCGGGTTTAGCAAGTAAGTCGCAAAAGTAGCACCTACAATTACAAATCCGACTTCAAAAAATATGTATGGCGAAAAAGAAGTCCAATCTACAGCGCTTAATTGTGAGAAACCGAATGGGAAAACCAAAATCGTTCCAAACAAAAACAACCATTTTATAAAGGTCAGCGGATGGTATTTATAAGTCAGTTTTTTGATGATGATAATATAAATACTATACGAAACGGCATTGATAAATACGAGTAAATTTCCAAGCGGAATATTGGTAGAATCTGCTGTAGATTTTCCATAAAAACTCAGTACTACTGCACCTGAAAGCCCTAAAAGAATTCCGATGATTTTGGTGGAAATTACTTTTTCCTTTAAAAAAATGGCGGATAATATCAGTACAATAATTGGGACAACAACCATAATCACCGAAGCGTGAATTGGAGTTGTGTATTCGAATCCTTTGAAAAAACAGAGCATATTAATGGCAATTCCGAAAACGGCGCCTAAAAAGAAGGTAAAATAATCTTTTCTATCAATCTTTTCTTTTGGTCCTAAAAAGCTAAATAGCCAAAATAAAACGCCAGCGCCAGCAACACGAAGCAATATAAATCCGAATGGTTTTATAAATCCGCCTTTTATCACATCGGAAGCAAAAGTAAATGTGATACCATAAAAAACTTGCACCATAAAGGCGGCAACAAAAGCAAAGGTTTTTTTCGGCATCATTACGAAAGAGCTTCTTTAGCCGCTGCGACTGTTTTGGCAGCGTTTCCAATGAAAATTTGGTTATCTGCCATAATCACAGGACGCTTTAAGAATGTATAATGTTCTAAAATATAGTGTTTATAATCTTTTTCACTTAGTTCCTGATTTTTTAAATCCATTTCCTTGTACAGCTTAGCACGTTTGCTAAATAATGCTTCATAACTTCCTGAAAGTGCATGCATTTCTTCCAGTTGCTTTACTGTAATAGCTTCTTCTTTAATGCCTTGCAAAACAAAATCGGGCGTTGGCTGAATCTCTTTAATAATTCGTTGACACGTGTTACAAGTTTTTAAGTGATATATTTTTTTCACAGGTTTCAAGTTTTAAAAAGAAGTTAGTTTATATTCGTCGCAATAACTTTTACAAAGAAAATTCATTTCAAGCAAAAATGAATACTTTTAATGAAAATATAGTAAAATATAGAAAATGAATTTTACACGAACCGTTACGCAAAATAACAGAAATGTTATCAAACGAATTTTAAAAGAAACAAGTTTAGAGGACTTAAATACGATTCCAACAGGATTTTCAAACAATATATTTTGGAACATTGCTCATATAGTAGTGACGCAACAATTATTGGTGTACAAATTATCAGGTGTGCCGATGCATATTTCAGATGAACTCGTTTCTAAGTACAAAAACAAAACAAAACCAGCAGGCAACGTTTCTCAAAAAGAAGTAGATGAAATTTATAATTTGCTAGATAGTTTATTAATAAAAACAGAAGAAGACCTAACAGCAGGAATCTTTAAAAACTATACTGAATATACACTTAGTTTAGGAACTACACTGAGTAACGTACATGAAGCTATTGAATTTAATAACATACATGAAGGTATTCATTACGGATATATTTTAGCACTAAAAAAAGCAATCTAAACTTATGGACTATTTTTTAATAATTACGATACTTGTATCCTTAGCCGCTGCTTTTGGATATGTTAATGTGCGATTTTTAAAATTGCCAAACACAATTGGCTTAATGCTAATTACAATTGTGTTTACGCTTGCTGTTTTTGCATTGAGTTATGTGGATGCAACCTTGCTTAACGCTGAAAAATATATCATTACACAAATAGATTTTAGAAGTGTATTGCTCGATATTATGCTGAGCTTTTTACTCTTTGCAGGCGCATTACATACAAACTTTGAACAACTCAAAGTGCAACGTTGGCCAGTATTGGTCTTTGCAACTTTTGGTGTCTTACTTTCTACGTTTTTAGTCGGAATTGTAATGTTTTATGTATTGCAAATCACAGGATTACAAGTAGACTTTATTTATTGTTTACTCTTTGGTGCGTTAATTTCTCCAACAGATCCAATTGCCGTATTAGGAATCTTAAAAAAAGCAGGTGTTCCTAAAAAGCTAGAAGCAAAAATTGTGGGCGAATCTTTGTTTAATGACGGAGTTGGCGTTGTTATTTTCTTGACAATATTTCAAATTGCAAATTCAGGTTCTGAAAACACAGGCATCGTTGGTATTGCAAAACTATTCGGCTTGGAAGTTATTGGTGGAATTCTTCTTGGAGGATTATTAGGTTGGATAACCTATAGATTATTAAAATCAATTGACGATTATGATATTGAAGTCATCATCACATTGGCAACGGTTATGGCAGGAACGGCAATTGCGCATAAACTACACGTGTCTGCGCCATTAGCGGTTGTAACTGCGGGATTAATTGTTGGAAACGACACCGTACGTGGAACCGCAATGTCTAAAGTAACAGAAACCTACGTCGATAAATTTTGGGAACTGATAGATATCTTATTAAACACCATTTTATTTGTATTAATCGGAATGGAAATGCTTGTCATTGCGTTTGAAACACAATACATTATTGCAGGATTAATAGCAATTCCGATTGTGCTTGCATGTAGATACATTTCTTTATTATTGCCTATAAAATTCTTTGAAAAACGACTCGATTTTGTCCCAAAAACCAATCTAATTATGACTTGGGGCGGATTGCGTGGCGGAATTTCTATTGCACTTGCGTTAGGACTAACAGCCGATATGCATCGTGATTTATTTTTAGTAATAACGTATGTAGTTGTGATATTCTCTATCTTAATTCAAGGATTGACTGTTGGGAAATTGGTAAAGAAGTTAAAGAAGGAATAACGGTCAAATAGTAAAAAGTGTTGGGTATTTTTTAACATCACGTTTAGAAAGTATCCAAACTTTAATACGACTCATACCATCTTAAAAAAGTCCAATTATCGTATATTTACGAGGTATTTAAAGTAAAAATAATGGAAGGCAAGAAAGCACTCACATACATACAAAACGTCTTAGAAAACATGCCCGCTAGTTGGTTGCGCCTAACTACGCATCGATTAGATATTTACACTGAAAAACTAGCGAAAGTTGAATTTTTAGACCAGTTTGAAAACTTATATAACGACACTAATTTTGAAAAATCCGCATTGAGCGAATTGCCAACTGCGTACGATTATATTCGTTTAGGACATCCATTATCGTGTGTGTTGGAATGGGGAATTGCAACATTGAACAATCTAAAACCAGAAAATGTAATTAGTTTTCAATCAGCAAGCATTCCTGTGATGGCAATATTGCGAAAAAACGTGCTATCCAATACAAATACACGAATTGTGTACACAGGCGAATTGCCAGCAATTTTTAATTCAGACATATTAAAACGTGTCTACAATTATAAGTTTGAATTGCTAAAGCTTGAAAACACAACAGGCATTTCAACTTTTGATGGAAGTACAATATTTGTATCACAACAAAATGAAATACAAACAATAGAATTTAATTCAAATATTGATTTTATCGTAAAAATACATTCAACATTAGGAAGTGTTTTAGTAGCGAACAATCAACAAGGTGAAAGCTATATTTCAGAAATTCAACACGTACGACGACGCGAAACAGTGTCAATGACGCCAGTAAATTGTTTGGTAGCTTTGCGCGAATTGACAAGTACTTCTTCTTCGGAAGAAAAGAAAAATACGCGATCGGAAGACAAAAAAATAGTGACGGATACCATTCGAGAAATTACCAATGTAAACACAAAAGCGTTGGCAGGTTCAAGCGGATTATCTATTCAATATGCCATTATGATGGGACTTGTGGACGATGCACTTGAAAATCATCCTGGAAAAGAAATCAAATTTATAGTGCCACCAAATTGTTATGGTGGAACCAACGATCAGGCGAGACGTGTAGCGGCTTGTATTGACAATGTAGAAGTGGTCGATTTACCTGTAGATGGCGACAATGATATGGTAAAAAGTGTCGATTCCGTTCTGACGGAAGTCGCACAAAAAGACGCTATTCCGTACATAATTGCTGAAATTCCAACAAATCCACGTGTGGAAGTTCCCGATTTAATCAAACTAAAAGAAGCATTAAGCAAAAAACGCAAAACAGCAACTGGAGAAACGGCGATTGAACCTGTTTTTATTTTAGATCAGACTTTTTGTCCGAACGTACACTTTTTAGGCGAAGGTGAAACACTTTCAACGGTTCGTGCAATTTCGTATTCGAGCGGATCAAAATTTCCAAGTGGCGGTTTGTGTACTGCTGGATACTGTATAGGAAATGAAAAAGCAGCAACATTGTTAGATGCTATAGAAAAGCACTTGATACTTTGCGATAACGAAGCGACCGATTTGCAATATGAAATACTAGCACAGCAAATGCCTTCTATGAATCAGCGAATTGCAGAAGCCTATAAAAATACACGTCAATTTGTAAGCTTTATTGAAGCGACATTGCCAACGGCGAAAATCAATTTTGTTTCAGAAGAATTGGCGGCACAAGGATTTACGCCATCGGTTTTTTCATTAGATCTTCCGACAAAAGGAGATACAGATGAAGCACGAGAAGCATACAAGCGAAAATTAAATCACAAGCTCATCAAAATGATGATTACCGAAATTCCAGATGAAAGCAAGTATTGTGTAAGTTACGGACAATTAAAAGGTTGTTATTGGACCATTCCTGCGACATCTACGCAAGGAACGACCAAAGAAGGTGACAAGGATTATATTGCACGTGTAGCGCTTTCCCCAAATATGGATTTGCAATTACATGAAGAAGTTTTCTTGGATTTTGTTGAGGAGATTTAGATTTGGTGTTAATTCGTTTTTTTGCCTGCGCTGAGCTTATCGAAATGTTTATTCGTTGATTTGAAACTCAAAACGTCACTTCGAGTGAATTTTTATAGAAAAATAGTACTTCGACAAGCTCAGTAGAACTATCGAGAGGTACTTAGAAACTAGTAATTGACTTGAATGCATTGGAGTAGATTCCTGCCTTCGCAGGAATGACAAATAGAAAAAAGTCTAATAATCTAAAAGCACTTGCATTGAGCATTATTGAGACTAAAATATTTTTTAGTTGAAAATACCTAGCGAAGCTATCGAAATGAAGTGTGTCTAAAAATCTAAAAGCAAAGCAAGTCTAACGATCTAAGAATCTATTTCCCTTCCTTTAAAGTCACATAAAAATTAGGATCTAGTTCAACTGTAGAAACTATATTTTTCATTTTCTTGGTCTGCCAATTAGTTGTTGGTGCAATCCATTCAAATTCTCCGTTAATTGCCACTCTGACTGGCATGTCAAAGGTAGCTGCTGAATTTTTCCAGCGAAACGCAAACGTATTACCATCTTTCTTGTAGCGTAATTCAGGAATATCTGTAGTTCGTAAATATTGATCGAACACAGCAGAAAAATCAATCCCTGATTTCTCACTAATATAATTTTCAATCTGTTGTGTATTCACAGTTTGATGGTAGAAATCTTTATTCAAACCTCGTAAAATACTGCGCCATTTTGCATCATCAGCAATCAACTGACGAATTGTATGCAACATATTTGCGCCTTTATAATACATGTCGCCCGAACCTTCATGATTTACATCGTACTGTCCAATAATTGGACGATCGTTTGCAATACTTCTGCGTGTACCAATTACATATTCTGCACTTGCTTTTTTCCCGTAGAAATAATCCAAAAATAAATTCTCAGAATAGGCTGTAAAACTCTCGTGAATCCACATATCAGCGATATCAATATTGGTAATATTATTGGCAAACCATTCGTGTCCCGATTCGTGAACAATGATAAAATCAAACTTCATTCCCCAACCTGTTCTGCTCAAATCAGAACCTCTATAACCGTTTCTATACCCATTTCCGTACGTAACCGAACTTTGGTGTTCCATTCCCAAATACGGCGCTTCTACAAGCTTATAACTATCTTCATAAAACGGATACGGTCCAAACCAATGCTCAAAAGCTTCCATGGTTCGTGTCGCATCTTTAAACTGTTCTTTTGCTTTGTCTAAATTATCTCGCAACACATAATAATCCATGTCCAATTCGCCATTTTCTCCTTTGTACTTTTCGCCAAAATGCACATAATCGCCAATATTAATATTCACACCATAATTATTAATAGGATTCACCACATTCCAATGATAGGTTTTTGTTTCGTTCTCTTTTTCTTCTACTTTGATCAAACGTCCGTTAGAAACATTCATTAAATTCTTAGGTACATTCACACTAATTTTCATGCTGTCTACTTCGTCATACATGTGATCTTTACACGGCCACCAAACACTTGCGCCCAATCCTTGACATGAAGAAGCCACAAAAGGCAATCCGTTAGCATCTTTTTTCCAAGTAATTCCGCCATCCCACGGTGGACGTCTGGCTACTTTAGGTTTTCCTTCATAAAAAACCTGTACACTATATATTTTTCCTAATTTTTGTTTTTCTTTGAGATGAATAAAGTGAGCATTTCCATCGTGAACAATATCCAATTCTTTTCCGTTTTGAATAGCTTTGGTCATTTGTAATGGCGGTTGTAAATCTACTTGAAGCGTCTTTTGTCCTTTTTTAACTACTTTATATTGAATGGTGTTGCTTCCCGCGATTGTTTTTTCGTTCGGATCAACTGTAATATCCAAATGATAATGTGTCAAATCCCACCAAACGCGTTCTGGCGTAATGGAGCCGCGTAAACTATCTTGCTTTGTAAAATTTTGAGAAAAGGCTTGCAAGCTGGTAAACGCAAACACCAAAAGTAAATATGCTGAAAAGTTTTTATTTTTATACATCGTTTCGACTAAAAAGTTACGTAGCAATAAAGGTACAGTTATAATCTGAAAACCAAAAAATGAAAACCTACATTTGTAAAAGCGATACAGAATCAACTCATAAAAAGACGCTATTAAAATAAAACGCAACAGATGAAATTCAACACCAAAACCATACATGGCGGACAGCAACCTGACAAAGCTTATGGAGCTGTGATGCCACCAATTTACCAAACATCTACGTTTGCACAAAGTACGCCAGGCGGACATAAAGGATACGAATACGGACGTACGCATAATCCAACACGAAATGCACTAGAAAATGGTTTGGCAAGCATAGAAAACGGAAATTACGGCTTGGCTTTTGGTTCGGGTTTGGCGGCTATTGACGCGGTTCTTAAATTACTAAAATCGGGCGATGAGGTTATTTCTACAAATGATTTATATGGCGGAACGTATCGATTATTCACTAAGATTTTTGAAGCTTACGGAATCAAATTTCACTTTATTGGAATGGAAAATGCTGCCAATATTGAAAACTATATCAATAAAAAAACCAAGCTTATTTGGGTGGAAACGCCAACCAATCCAATGATGAATATTATTGATATTGAAACAGCTGCCACAATTGCTAAAAAACACAAAATACTATTAGCAGTTGACAATACGTTTGCAACGCCGTATTTGCAACGCCCGTTAGATTTAGGTGCAGATATTGTAATGCATTCCGCTACAAAATATATTGGTGGACATAGCGATTTGGTGATGGGCGCTTTGGTGGTAAAAGACAAAGAAATTGCAGATAAACTATATTTTATACAAAATGCAAGTGGTGCTATTTGTGGGCCAATGGATAGTTTTTTAGCATTGCGCGGTCTTAAAACCTTGCATGTACGTATGCAACGACATTGCGAAAACGGAAAAGCGATTGCTGAGTATTTGGCAAAGCATCCGAATGTGGAAAAAGTATATTGGCCAGGCTTTACAGATCATCCAAATCATGAGATTGCTAAAAAGCAAATGGATGATTTTGGTGGGATGATTTCTTTTGTGGCGAAAGGAAATGAGTACGATCAAGCAATTAAGATCGTTGAGAATTTAAAAATATTCACACTGGCAGAATCTTTAGGTGGTGTAGAATCGTTGGCTGGTCATCCTGCAAGCATGACGCACGCAAGTATTCCGAAAGCGGTAAGAGAAAAAGTAGGTGTCGTTGATGCGTTAATTCGCCTCAGCGTAGGAATTGAAGATATTGATGATTTAATAGCAGATTTAGCGCAAGCGCTTGAAAAATAAGATCGTTCAATTTTAATGATAAAAAAAGCCATTCTCAACAGAATGGCTTTTGTATATATTGTATTATTTCTTAAAAATTTAAATAGTAAATATAACCTACACTAATTACAAAACTCCAATCGTTTGCTTTGTTTTCTGGATATAGGTTTTCATCAGGATTCAATCCATCAACCCAGTTAGAAAAATAATATCTCCAACGTAGATCGAGTAATAAATCGGATGTTTCGGTAAACTTATAACGTGTTCCTACACTTGCCACAATAGACCATGTAGAACCAGATTCGTTTCTGAAAGCATTTTGATATTTTACAGGCAATACACCAGGATCTAGTAAAGGTCCTAAGTCGGACTCAACAGTTGGTGTAAAATAATGATATTGTGCTCCTAAAGCTGCATAAGGCGCTAGTAAATAACCACCACTTTCAAATTCACGAATACTTCTTGGAAAAAATTCCAACTGTGTTCCTAAATTTATTACACGAGTATTTCCGTTCATGGCACGCAATTGATCTGCGGTTAATGAAACTTTATCGTCTCCAACATATCTACCAAAGTGTTCTAAATTAACTGTAGTAAAAGTTAATTCGTTTCTTACTTTAAAATGATCGTTGAAATACGTATATCGTGTAAAACAGTTGCATTCTGCGCGATACGAGAAGTTTAAATAATGAACAATACCAAATTCGGCACCAACATTTCCAATGTTCGTATCAAAATCGTTACGCTCACCATAATCAGACTGGAATGCGTTTGGTCCAATAATGAAACCAATTTCATGAGAAAATCCGAATTGGGCATAAGTAGTCCCAACACACATTAGCATGAAAAGTAGTAGGATAGGGCGTATTCTATTTAACATGTTATAAATCAGTATTTATATGAGGCTTTAAAGCAAATATATAAAAACCCTCAATACAAAAAAACAAAAAGTGTATTATCTAATGTTTATTATTCAAAAGGTACACGTATGGAGTGTTTAATTGATAACGTATCAAAAATTATCAAATTATAAAAAAAAGGGTGTTTTTTTTTAATTAAATGTATATTTGTAGGGTTAAATAATGATATTAATAAAAATATGTTAATCAAACTTCGTTTATGGAAGCAAAAGTAAAAGACTTTTTAGACTTGGTAAAGCAGACAAACGGACACGAATCTGAATTTCTACAAGCAGTTCAGGAAGTTGCGGAAGCTGTAATCCCTTATATTGAAGGTAAGGAAAAGTATAATGGAACAAAGATTCTTGAGAGAATGGTTGAACCTGAACGTGTAATTATGTTTAGAGTTTCGTGGGTAGATGATAATGGAGAAACTCAAGTAAATCGCGGATATAGAATTGAAATGAATTCTGCTATTGGACCTTATAAAGGTGGATTGCGTTTTCATCCAAGTGTAAATTTAAGTATCCTTAAATTCTTAGCATTTGAACAAGTATTTAAAAATAGCTTAACAACACTTCCTATGGGCGGTGGAAAAGGAGGATCGGATTTTAACCCAAAAGGAAAATCTGATGTAGAAATTATGCGTTTCTGTCAAGCATTTATGTCTGAGTTGTTTAGACATATTGGTCCCAATACAGACGTTCCTGCTGGAGATATTGGAGTTGGTGGTCGTGAGATTGGATACATGTTTGGAATGTATAAAAAACTACGAAACGAATTTACGGGAGTTCTTACTGGAAAAGGAATTACTTGGGGCGGATCGTTAATTCGTCCAGAAGCAACAGGATACGGAAACGTATACTTTGCACAAAGTATGCTTGGAACAAAAGGAGCATCGTTTGAAGGAAAAGTAGTTTCAATTTCTGGTTCTGGAAATGTAGCACAATATGCTGCCGAGAAAGCAACCGAATTAGGAGGAAAAGTTGTGACAATGTCTGATTCTTCTGGATATATTTATGATGCAGATGGAATTGATGCTGAGAAATTAGCTTTCATCATGGAATTGAAAAATGTAAAAAGAGGAAGAATTCACGAATACGTGGAAAAATATCCTTCTGCAACTTTTCATAAAGGAGAAAGACCTTGGAGTGTAGCGTGTGACGTTGCATTGCCATGTGCAACTCAAAATGAATTGGACGGAGACGAAGCACAATCTTTAGTTGATAATGGTTGTATTTGTGTGAGTGAAGGAGCAAACATGCCTTCTACACCAGAAGCTATTGAAGTATTTTTAAACAATAAAATATTATTTGCACCTGGAAAAGCATCAAATGCTGGTGGAGTAGCAACTTCTGGTTTAGAAATGACACAAAACTCATTGCGTTACAACTGGACACGTGAAGAAGTAGATGCGAAGTTAAAGCAGATTATGAAAGATATTCATGAAGCTTGTGAAGCATACGGAAAAGATGAAAATGGATTTATCGACTATGTAAAAGGAGCCAATATTGCTGGTTTTGTAAAAGTAGCAGACGCTATGATTGCACAAGGAGTCATATAAATAACATCCAAAAACGATATAAAAGCTTTCTACTGTAATGGTAGAAAGCTTTTTTTATGACAATAATATATGATAACCAATTCATTTACGTTATTATTAAATATATTTGGACAAATATTCTAAAAAATAGAAACTACCAACACACTTGTTGCGGTAAAGTATTCAAAAATAAATACATAAGTGCTATTAAAAACAGCATTAAAATAAAAATAGACAGATGAAGAAAAGTTTGTACTTACTACTACTTATATGTTATGTTTCGGGACATGGACAATCTGCTAACAATACTTGGTTAGGTCATTATTCTTATAATAATGTGATTGATATATCACAAAGTTCAGACAAAATATATGGAGCTTGTGACAATTCGTTTTTTACGTATGACTTGCAAACAAACGAAATTGCGAAGTATTCTACCATAAATGGACTTGCAGGAGAAGAAATAAGTACCGCTTTTTACAGTCAGTCAGGAGACAAATATGTACTTGGTTACAGCAACGGACTTATTGAGGTTTTCGATCCAATCACAGAAGAAATAAATAAAGTCGTAGATATTGTAGACAAACCAACAATTCCGCCAAACGAAAAAAGAATCAATCACATCTTAGAGTACAACAATATCTTATATCTTTCTACCGATTTTGGAATTTCGCTGTATGATGTAAATACTTTAGAGTTTGGAGATACGTATTTTATTGGTCCAAACGGAAGTCAAATAGAAATACGCCAAACGACCATTTTTGGAGAATATATATACGCAGCTACCGAAATAGGCGTGTTTAGAGCTATTGTTGACAATGATAATTTGATTGATTTTGCCGAGTGGGAACGTATCAATTCAAATAACTGGCGAGGAATAATTGCTTTTGGTGAAGATTTATACGCAACTTCTTTAACAAGGAGAGTTTTTAAATTTAATGGAACAAGTTTCTCCCTTCAATCTCAAGTTCCACAATTCGCAACGTTTATAGAAGACTTAAAAGTAACCGATAATTACATGATTGTTGCGCACGATCAAGAAATACATGTATTAGATACGGAACTCAATGAAATTGTGGGTGTTCAGTCTTTAGAAGAATATCCAGAACTCGAATTTAACTCAGCATTACTTTTAGGAAATACCTTATACTTAGGAACAGAATCAGAAGGAATTTTGGAAACTGAATTTCCAATGCCAACGACAGCGAACCAAATACTACCCGACGGACCTTTGCTAAACGATACATTTTCTATCACGGCAATTCCTAACGAACTTTGGGTTGTATATGGCGATTATACCGCAGGATACGATCCATATCCGCTAGATGATAGAGGTGTAAGTCACTTGCAAGACATGGCGTGGGTAAATTTGAGATACACACCAGACTTTGATGCCAAAAGTATTGTGCATGCTACGGTAAATCCTTCAAACCAAAATGAAGTGTTTTTAAGTTCATTTTTCTCTGGAATATTAAAAATAGAAAACAATGAGCCCGTTGAAATTTTAAACACAACCAATAGTGACTTAGAATCCTTAGACATTGGTATTCCTACATATATTGACATACGAATTGGTGAAACAGAATTTGATGCCAATGGAGATCTTTGGGTATTAAATTCAAAAATTGAAAACGGAATCAAAGTATTGCGCAGTGGCGGACAATGGGATTCGTATTCTATCTCAGAAGCTATAAGCGATCCTGTTTTTGGTGAAAATGCACTTTCTAAAGTAGAAATTACAGACAACAACATAAAATTTATTGCAACACAATCACATGGCGTTTTAGCGTTTGATGAAACACGTAGTGAAGGTTCACGTTTTACTTCCATAGGCGAAGAAGAAGATGGAAACTTGCCAACAACGGATGTAAGAGCATTGCGTATTGATAAAACTGGAAACCTTTGGATAGGAACCGTAAAAGGAATTCGTGTATACTTTGGTGCTTCGGGTATATTTGATGATGATGATCCGCAATCAGACGATATAATTATTGTAGATGAAGATGGTGTGCCAAAAGAATTGCTATTTGAGCAAACAGTTACAGATATAGAAGTAGATGGTTCTAACAACAAATGGATTGCAACTTCGTCTTCGGGCGTATTTTACATGTCTCCAGATGCTACAGAAACCTTAGCGCACTTTACAAAAGACAACTCGCCGTTGCCAACAAACAATGTCAATAATATTGAAATTGATTCGGAAACAGGGCGTGTGTATATCGCTACTACAAAAGGATTGTTATCTTTTCAAGGAACAGCAACAGCGCCAAAAGAAACGCTCGAAAATGTATTTGCATATCCAAACCCTGTACGACCAGGATTTGATGGAAACTTGACAATTACAGGTTTAACCAACAATGCAAATGTGAAAATTACAGACATTGAAGGAAACCTAGTATTTGAAACCACTACAGAAGGTGGAACTTTACTTTGGGATTTAACTGCCTTTGGAAGACACAAAGTTGCCACAGGTGTATATCTTATCTTAATTGCTAGCGAAGATGGACTCGAAAGCAAAGTTACCAAAGTGATGATTGTTCGTTAAATGTTAGTTACCACAAAAGCAATAGTAATATCAACTATAAAATATGGTGATGCAGGTGTTATTGCAAAATGTTTTACAGCTTCTGATGGTATAAAAAGTTATTTGCTTCGCGGAATTCTCAAATCTAAAAAAGGCAAGCTTAAAATTGCGTACTTTCAACCATTAATGCAGCTTGAAATTGTTGCAAATCATAAAAACAAAGGAAGTTTAGAATACATTAAAGACGTTAAAACAGTATATCCGTACACGTCAATTCATACACAAATTGCCAAAAGTGCTATTGTATTATTTTTATCAGAAATATTAAACTATTCCATTCAAGAAGAAGAAAAAAACGATGCGTTGTTTCAATTTATAGAAAATGCGCTACAATGGCTCGATATGAATAACGAAATTGCCAACTTTCATCTTGTATTTTTAACCAATCTAACCAAGTATTTTGGGTTTTATCCTGAAACAAAACACATTCACAAATCATATTTTGATTTACAAGAAGGTCAATTCTTTGATCAAAGCACGATGAATGAATGCGTAACAGGTGAAAATTTAACGTATTTCAAACAGCTATTAGGCATAAAATTTGATGCACAAAATACCATAATGTTATCTTCGCTAAGAAGAAATGAAATTCTTGCAATATTCATTC
Source organism: Kordia sp. (assembly GCF_045105435.1). GTDB lineage: Bacteria > Bacteroidota > Bacteroidia > Flavobacteriales > Flavobacteriaceae > Kordia. The sequence continues at coordinate 19,267 of NZ_JBGCDL010000199.1, forward strand.
AATATTTTAAATTACATTTGCAAGGATTTAGGGAACCAAAATCAATGGAAGTGTTACATGAAGTATTCAAATAAAATAAAAGGCATTTTAGGTATAATATCTTTTATTTTCTCCCAAGTTCTTTTTGGTCAAGAAATTCAAGTAAAAGATATTGTAAACGATAGAAACATCTCTAACGTAAATGTGTATAATGCCGATCAGTCTGAAGGCGGTATCACAAACGCAAGGGGGAAAATTGATGTTTCCATTTTTAAAGATGATGAAAAAATTACGTTTCGTCACATTTCTTATTTGCCAGTTACATTCACAAAGCAACAAATTCTCGAAAACAACAATATCGTCTATCTTGTCAAAAGAACCGCCGAATTATCAAAAATTGTGATTTCGGTCTCCAAATGGCAACAAAACAAAAAAGAAATCCCCAAAAAAGTGGTCAGCATTGATAGCAAAGAAATTATTTATTCAGCACCACAAACTGCAGCCGATTTATTAGAAAAAAGTGGAAAAGTATTTGTCCAAAAAAGTCAATTAGGTGGTGGAAGCCCAATGATTAGAGGATTTTCTACAAACAGATTGCTACTTTCGGTAGATGGTGTGCGCATGAACAATGCTATTTTCCGTGGCGGGAACGTTCAAAATGTCATCTCAATTGATCCGTTTAACATAAACAATACCGAAGTAATACTCGGTCCAGGATCGGTCATATATGGAAGTGACGCTATTGGTGGTGTGATGAATTTTTACACAAAAACACCCAAACTATCATGGAATGACAAAACACTCATTTCCGGAAATGCAAACGTACGTTATGCATCTGCAAACACTGAAAAAACAGGACATTTTGATGTCAATATAGGACTCAAAAAATGGGCGTTTCTAACCAGTGTGAGTTACAGTGATTTTGACGATTTGCGCATGGGAAGAAGAGGTAATGACGCATACTTACGACCAGAATTTGTAGCAATAATCAATGGAGAAGATGCGGTAATAAATAATGCAAATCCGATCAATCAACGTTTTACAGGATATAGTCAAATCAATCTAGCACAGCGAATAAAGTTAGTTTCAGATGATATTTGGGAATTTGATTTAGGGTTGCACTATTCGGCTACTTCAAACCTTCCTCGTTACGATCGTTTAATAGAATACCGAAACGAAACGCTGCGTTATGGCGATTGGTTTTACGGTCCACAACGATGGTTTATGGCAAACTTTCAAACACAAAAAAAAGGGAACAATACCTATTACGATAACGTAAAATTCACCAATGCTTATCAACGATTTGAAGAAAGCAGAAACAAGCGTAATTTTCAGGACATTATTAGAAACGTGACTGAAGAAAAAGTAGATGCCATTTCTTCCAGTTTAGATTTTGAAAAAAGATTCAATCCAAAAATAAAAACATTTTACGGGCTAGAATATGTGTACAACAAAGTACATTCGGATGGATACGATAAAAACATTACCACAGACGAAATTACCGATGCAGCTTCCCGATATCCGAGTGGAGCTACTTGGCAATCGATAGCGACGTATGCAAGTTTAGAATACAAGCCCAATCCTAAATTTACACTTCAGTCAGGATTGCGCTACAATCACATACTTATCAATGCAGATTTTGACACTACATTCTTTCCATTTCCGTTTACAGATGCTAGGACAAATACAGGTGCTTTTACAGGAAGTGTAGGCTTTAGTTGGTTGCCAAACAAATGGCAAATTACAGCCAATATTGGAACTGCTTTTAGAGCGCCAAACATTGATGATATAGGAAAAGTATTCGACTCTGAACCAGGTTCTGTTGTAGTGCCAAATCCTAACCTGACTCCAGAGTATGCGTACAGTGCCGAATTTGGAATTCAGAAAAAAATAGGAAGTAGTTTCGACTTAAACTTTACCGCTTTTTATACCTTATTGGATGATGCATTAATTCGCAAAGACTTTAATTTGAATGGTGAAACAGAAATTATTTATAATGGAGAATTAAGCAATGTACAAGCCATTCAAAATGCTTCAAAAGTATACACGTATGGTTTTGAATTTGGCTTTGCGGCAAAATTTGATAAAAGAACAAAAATTACAGCCGATTTAATCATTCCTCGTGGAGAAGAAGAGCAAGCGGATGGCACAAAAGTTCCGTTACGACATGTGTCGCCCATCTTTGGGAACTTTCATTTCATATATAAAACTAACAGATTAAAACTTGACTTTTTTGCGAATTATAATGGGTCAATAACGCACAACAATTTAGCGCCATCGGAACGTAGCAAAGCGTATTTATATGCTACTGATGTAGATGGAAACCCGTATTCGCCTTCTTGGCTCACAATCAATGCAAAATCGAATTTTGAAATAAATGAAAACATAAACATCACAGCTTCTCTCGAAAACATAACCGACCAGCGTTATAGAGTCTATTCATCTGGTATCTCTGCACCAGGAAGAAACTTGGTTTTAGGACTTAATTACAGTTTTTAGACCCTTAAAATAAAGAAAAAACTTTCAAAACTTTGCTGCTCTAGAAATTTAACGATAATTATATCGAATAATTCATAGTTTTCATCTAAATTATGTGATCAAAAGTCCCAAAACAACCAAAAAAGGTCAAGGTTGAATAATTTTGCCTTGCCTTAAATGCTTAAATTATGAAAAAAACCTACTCTCTAGTAATACTATTGCTATGCTTTACCTTTGCAAGTGCTCAATATTGTGCCTCTGTCGCTGATGACCCAAGCGGAGAATTTATAAGTAGAGTTCAATTGAATACCACACCAGCATTTGACAATCCTAGTGCTGCAACACCTATTGTAGGATATACAGATTTTACAGGTCTTACGCCACCCGATTTAGAAATTAACAATACTTACTCAGTTACAGTTTCAAAAACTTGGAATTTTGGAGTATTTCCAGAAGGTGTATCTGTATGGATTGATTACGATCAAGATCAAGTTTTTACGCTTGCAGAACGAGTGTTCAGTAATGGTCCCAATACAACTACTCCTGTATCTGGAAGTTTTACGGTGCCACTTGGCGCAGCTGTAGGGAATACACGAATGCGTGTGCAAATGAAAGGGGATTTTGCAGCTATAGATCCTTGTGATAATGGGCTTCCAAATTATGAATATGGAGAAGTAGAAGACTATACAGTTAATATTACAAGTTCAACATTACCACCAGATATTTTTGTAAGTGGTAACTCCGTAGAAATAGCAGATGGCTCACTAAATGTACCTACAACAGCTGACCATACTGATTTTGGAAGTGTTTTCTTATCAGGTGGGTTTTTGACAAGAACATTTACCATCCAAAATACAGGAACAACTACAAACCTAACACTCTTAGGAGCACCCGTAAGCTTTGCTTTGGGAAGTAATACCGATTTTACAATAATATCTCAACCAACAGATTTAGTATTATCGCCAGGTGAAACCACAACATTTACTGTACAATACACACCTACAACTGCAGGTGTAGGTACAGCAGAAATTGAAATTGCTAATGATGATCCTGATATAGCAGAACAAACTTTTTCTTTTAATATTGAAGGAAATGGAGTTGTACCTATTCCGAGTCCAGGAAATATATCTTCAAATTTACAATTATGGATGAAAGGAAACGTTGGAACTACACTTACAGGAAGTGATGTAGACAGTTGGGCAGATCAATCACCAAATGGATTCACTGCAGCGTCTGAAGGTGTTACGGATGCACAGCTTATTACTGATGGCTTAAACTTTAACCCAGTATTAAGATTTGCAGGAGCAGAATTTTTGAGCTTAGGAGCCCCAACAGAATTAGACATAGATCCACTTACAGATGAAATGACAATTATCACTGTAATTATCTCTGGAGGAGGAAGTACAGGAACTGTAATATGTAAAGGGACAAATAATACTCGTAACTATCAAGTATGGTTAGGGACTACAGATCGTGTAATGCATTACTCGCTAGGGAGAGATAATAGTAATACCGCAGAGCAGTATGGAACTATCTATGCATTGAATGAACCAAAAATCGCTACTGGGATTGTTACAGATAACGCAGATCCATTTTTAAGATTAGAACCTTATGTTAATGGTGTAGCAGATCCTGCTTTCCTTAACAATGGTGCTGATAACGGTTCCTCAAATGTTGATGTTTTAATTGGTGCTAGGAGAGATAATAATAATAATGATTCTGGATATTTATATAATGGAGATATAGCTGAAATCATTATGTATGATCGCGCAATTACTGCGGCAGAAAAACAACGAATAGAATCATATTTAGCAATAAAATATGGAACCACACTTGGTTCTAATGATGAAAATTGGGACAGTAATACATCCACATCTTCACCTTTTGGATATGCAGGAACTAGTCAAGATTATGTAGATTCCAATGGAACGGTAATTTGGGATGGTTCGGCAAATGCAGGATACGGATATAATGTATTTGGAATTGCTAGAGATGACAATTCTCTGCTCGAACAAACACAGTCAAGTAGTGTAAACATAGCTCCTGCTGATGTATTAACAATTACTAAAGAAACAGGAACGTTTGCTTCAAATTTAAGTTACTTAATTGTAGGGAACAATGGACTAGCAGAAACCATTCAAACAACAACTTTACCGCAGCGTACCGCAGGAATGCTAAACAAAGTTTGGAAAGCTCGTGAAAGTGTAGTAGATGTAGGAACTGTTGAACTTGAGTTTGATATGAGCAGTAGTGGATTGTTAAACCTTGACGATCTAGAATTATATGTTGCAGATGGTATTTCTTTTGCTGCATACGAAAACTTTCAAGGTACAAATGTTGGTGGTGTATTAACTTTTACAGGAATCAACTTAGAAGATGGTCAGTTTTTTACTTTAGCAGAGCCGCAAACGGTTACAGGAAATAATGCACTATTTTTTGATGGTGTAGATGATTATGTAGAAGACAAAACACCTATTTCTGTAGGATTAACAGATTATACTATTTCAGGTTGGATTCGAAATCCTGGACAACCGATAACAATTTCAATTCAAGAAATCCTTGGAGTTCAAGGACAATTTAGATTTTATTTGAGTGGAGGACTTTTAGCAGTTCAAGAAGGATTTAGTGGAGGAGTTGGAAGAACAGGTACAGGAACCATTACAGATTGGGTACACTTTGCAATAGTAGTAAATACAGGATCAGGACTAGCGCGTTATTATCTAAATGGAGCTCAATTTAGTGGAGGAGGAATAGATCCTATAGCATCAAATACAAATCCTTTCCGAATAGGTTCGTTTAATGACTTTAATTTCTTTACAGGATTTGTGGATGAAGTACGAATATTTGATGTTGCCTTAACAGAAGATCAACTTCAGGAAATGGTACATCAAGAAATTGAACAAAATGGTGCAAATGTAAGAGGAACGGTTATCCCTAAAGATATTGAAGACTTTACCTCTGGAGCTAACGTTGCTTGGTCATCATTAGTTGCTTATTACAATATGTCATCAGTGACAGGAAATCGAATTGCAGATGCTACAGGGAATGGAAATACAATGTTTATGAAAAACATGACAACCATTCCAACACAATCTGCGCCAATGCCGTATATCAGTATCGCAGATGGTAACTGGACAGATGATGCTACATGGGAATTTGGTTCAGTATGGGACACACCTTCCGCAAATAGTATCAATTGGTCTATTGTACAAATACGAAATGAAGTAACTGCTAGTGCAGATTATTCAACACTAGGATTAACCGTTGATAGTGGAGCCAAACTTACAGTTACAGGAACCAATCCTGTAGTCACAAATACAGCACCTTTAGCAGTAACTAGCGGAACAGGATCTGAACTCATAAACACATGGTATGCAGAATTAGATGGAATTATCGATCTAAATGGAGAAAGCCAATTTAGACAAACTGAGCGAAGTGATTTAGCTACCACAAGTGCAGGTTATGTAGAAAGAGATCAACAAGGAACGGCAAACAATTACAGTTACAATTATTGGTCATCACCAGTAAGTGACATCAATACTACAGCAAACAATCAAGATTTTGCTTTAGAAGATATATTGCTAGATGGAACAAACGTAAGTACGCCTGGCGCAATTGCGTGGACAGTTCCTACCAATGCAGAAGGATCTACATCACCATTTACAATTAGTTCACGTTGGATTTACAAATACGTAAACGGAGCTGACGAAGATTATCTTGCTTGGATATACATAGGAAATGCAGGAACTATATCGCCAGGAGAAGGATATACCATGAAAGGAAACTCAGCTGCAAGTGATGAGCTAGAAGAACAAAACTATGTATTTAGAGGGAAACCAAACAATGGAGTCATTACTGTTGGCCCTTTAGATGATGGAAATTTATACTTAGTAGGAAACCCATACCTTTCTGCTTTAGATGCGAATGAATTCATCAGTGATAACATTGCAAATGACGCAACATCAGGAGAATTATTTTTCTGGGAACACTGGGGTGGAGGAACGCATGCACTTTTAGAGTATCAAGGAGGATATGCTACCTATACCTTAGGTGGAGGAGCTCCTGCAATGTCGCACCCAACTGTCAATCAAACAGGATCAGGAACAAAAACACCTAGACGATTTATTCCTGTAGGACAAGGTTTCTTTGTGCAAGGAGATTCCAATCCTGGAAACGGAGTTACAACTACAGTAGAATTTAACAATACTCAACGTGGAAACTCAGCAGGTTTAGTACGTGAAAATCCAAATTCTACCTTATCTACTTTTGTAAGAGACAGTGCAGACGAAACAATTGATCCTGGAATGTTTGAAAATACTGAAAGTATAACAATAGAATCAACCCAGTCAACAGAAAATGAAGAAGTAGATCCAGAACTTATACTAGCAAATGTTAGAAGAGACAAGCGACAAAAAATTCGTCTAGGATACATAAATCCAGAAGGATTCCATCGTCAAATCTTACTTACGTTTGACAGAAAAGCGACAGATAATATTGATCGTGGTTACGAAGGAAAATCAATTGGTGTTACAGAAGACGATATGTATTGGTCACTAGAAAGTGAAAAATATGTAATTCAAGCAGTAGAAAATTTATATATCGATAGAGAAGTTGCCATAGGTTTAGTTGCAGAAACAGCAGGTGGCGGAATGATTACATTGGATGCGCTCGAAAATATAGACAATAGTATAGGTGTATATGTTAAAAATAATTACACTGGAGCAACACACAATTTAAGAGAAAGTGATTTCCAAGTAAATATTCCAGCTGGAGAAACAAACGATAAATACTTATTGGTATTTAAAGCAGAAAATATATTAAGCACAAATGAAAATATCTTAGAAAATGGTATTACAATGTATACGGATACACAAACGGAAGAAATTGTAATCACAAATAAAACAAACTTTAAGCTTGAAAGTATTGACATGCATACCATTCTTGGACAACAAATAATGACAATCACAGAAGGAATTGACGAAAACATCATTCGAATTCCTATTGATAATACAGCAAGTGGTATATACGTTATAAGTATTTATTCTGAAGGAGGAAAAATTAGTAGAAAGCTAATCATTCAATAACACAGAATCACATACAATACAAAGACCACTTGATTTTCAAGTGGTCTTTTTTTATGCGTAAAACTCAATTTTGAGAAGCTAAAAAGAAACACTCAAAACTGTAAGTTGAACTCATATTGCTGAAAAGCTAGATCTAAACGATTACAATTCAATGAAATTCATTAATTTCGCAAATTCAATACAGAGCAGAAAAAATGGCTAATAAATTTACAGAATATAAAGGACTAGATTTACCCGTAGTAGCAGAAGAAATACTAAACTACTGGGAAGAAAACGACATCTTTGAAAAAAGTATCACCTCGCGCAAAGGTGCTGAATCATTCGTGTTTTTTGAAGGACCACCTTCAGCAAACGGATTACCAGGTATTCACCATGTATTAGGTAGAGCTATTAAAGATATTTTCTGCCGCTATAAAACGCAAAAAGGATATCTAGTAAAGCGTAAAGCTGGTTGGGATACACACGGACTTCCAGTAGAGCTTAAAGTTGAAACAGAACTTGGAATAACCAAGGAAGATATTGGTAAAAAAATATCTGTAGATGAGTATAATGAAGCTTGTAAAGAAGCCGTAATGCGTTATACGGATATCTGGAACAATATGACCAAAAAAGCTGGATATTGGGTAAATATGGACGATCCGTACATAACTTACAAGCCCAAATACATGGAAAGCGTTTGGTGGTTACTAAAACAAATCTATGACAAAGGCTTAATGTACAAAGGATACACAATTCAGCCATATTCACCAAAAGCAGGAACCGGATTAAGTTCGCACGAAGTCAATCAACCAGGAGCTTATCAAGATGTAACAGACACAACCATAGTAGCGCAATTCAAAGCAATCAAAGAAACGCTGCCACAAGCGTTGCAAAACGTAGATGGCGATCTACATTTCTTAGCATGGACAACAACTCCTTGGACGCTTCCATCAAATACAGCATTAACGGTAGGTCCAAAAATTGAGTATGTCGTTGTAAAATCATACAATCAATACACGTTTGAGCCAATCAATGTTGTATTGGCTAAAAAATTGGTTGGGAAGCAATTCGCAGGTAAAAAATCTACGGAAGTAAAAACACTAGAAGAATTGAATGCCTATAAAGCAGGAGATAAAAAAATACCATATTTAATCACAAGTGAACACAAAGGAAAAGACTTAGTAGGTATCAAATACGAACAATTACTGGAGTACGTATTACCGTATCAAAATCCTGAAAATGCATTTAGAGTCATTTCTGGAGCTTTTGTTACAACAGAAGATGGAACAGGAATCGTACATACAGCACCAACATTTGGAGCAGATGATGCCAAAGTTGCCAAAGAAGCAACGCCAGAAGTTCCACCTTTATTAATATTAGATGAAGAAGGGAATCCTGCACCATTAGTAGATTTGCAAGGACGTTTTAGACCTGAAATGGGCGAATTTGGAGGGAAATATGTAAAGAATGAATACTATGCAGCTGGTGAAGCTCCCGAAAAATCGATCGATGTAGAATTGGCTATCAAGCTAAAAACAGAAAACAAAGCATTTAAAGTTGAAAGATACGTCCATAGTTATCCACACTGTTGGCGTACCAACAAACCAATATTATACTATCCATTAGATTCATGGTTTATAAAAATCACGGATGTCAAAGGTAGAATGCACGAATTAAACCAAACCGTCAACTGGAAACCAAAATCAACTGGAGAAGGTCGTTTCGGAAACTGGATTGCTGGCGCGAATGATTGGAACTTATCCCGATCGCGTTTTTGGGGAATCCCATTACCAATATGGCGTACCGAAGATGGAAAAGAAGAACTCATGATTGGTTCTTTAGAAGAATTAAAAGCTGAAATCAAAAAAGCAATTGACGCTGGTGTAGAAACCAAAGATGTATACGCTTCCTTTGAAGTTGGAAACATGACGGAGGAAAACTATAACAAAGTAGACCTGCACAAACATATCGTAGATGCAATTACCTTAGTTTCACCTTCAGGGAAACCGATGAAACGCGAAAGTGACTTAATTGATGTTTGGTTTGACTCTGGTTCGATGCCGTACGCACAATGGCATTATCCGTTTGAAAACAAAGAATTAATTGACAACAAGGAAAGCTATCCTGCAAACTTTATTGCTGAAGGTGTCGATCAAACTCGTGGTTGGTTTTATACGCTTCACGCGATAGGTTCTATGGTATTTGATTCGGTAGCCTATAAAAATGTAGTGTCAAACGGTTTAGTATTGGACAAAAATGGAATAAAAATGTCCAAAAGTCAAGGAAATACAGTTGATCCATTTTATACACTAGAAAAATACGGACCAGACGCTACACGTTGGTACATGATTGCAAATGCAAATCCTTGGGATAACTTAAAATTTTCTTGGGAAAAACCAGATCTTGAAAAAGGAGAAGACTTTGAAGAATATTCGCCAGGAATAGAAGAAGTACGCCGCAAATTCTTCGGAACCTTGTATAACACGTATTCATTCTTCTGTTTATATGCGAATATTGACAACTTTACCTATAGTGAAGACGAAATTCCATTAACAGACCGACCAGAAATTGATCGTTGGATACTCTCTGAGTTACATACATTAATCAAAAACGTAGATCAATTCTATGCGGAATACGAACCAACACGAGCTGCAAGAGCCATCTCAGAATTTGTACAAGAAAACCTAAGCAACTGGTTTGTGCGTTTAAGTAGAAGAAGATTCTGGAAAGGCGATTATCAGCACGATAAAATATCAGCATATCAAACACTATATACATGTATGTTAAATGTTGCCCAGTTAGGAGCGCCAATTGCACCTTTCTATATGGACAGATTGTACAAGGATTTAACCAATGCAACAGGAAAAGAAAACGTTGAAAGTGTACACTTAGCTGAATTTCCAACGTATGATGAATCGTTCATTGACAAGTCGTTAGAACGTAAAATGGAAAACGCGCAAACAATATCTTCCTTAGTATTATCGTTAAGAGCTAAAGAAAAGATCAAAGTGCGTCAGCCATTACAACGAATCATGATTCCTGTATTGGATGCGCAAAACAAAGCGGAGATTTTGGCTGTAGCCGAATTAATAAAGTCGGAAGTAAATGTAAAAGAAGTTGAATTATTAGATGACGCTTCGGGAATATTGGTAAAGCAAATAAAGCCAAACTTTAAAGTATTAGGGCCAAAATTTGGGAAAGATATGAAAGCTGCGGCGGCAGTAATAATGCAGTTTGGACCAAAAGAAATTGCCGAAATTGAAAAAACAGGGAAAATCCCCGTAGAAATTAACGGAAAAAATAGTACATTAGACATAACAGAAGTGGAAATCACTTCACAAGACATAGAAGGTTGGTTAGTAGCCAATTCGGGAGGAATTACCGTTGCGTTGGACGTTACCATAACCGAAGAATTACGTAAAGAAGGAATAGCAAGAGAACTTGTAAACAGAATTCAAAACTTACGTAAAGATTCAGGG
>NZ_JBGCDL010000200.1:0-16761 GCF_045105435.1 Kordia sp.
ATAAAATTTTGAACGGTTACGACTTTATAATTCTTAAAGAAATAAATCATTCCAATAGCAGGAATGGTTAATAATCCCATAAAATGCACTCCAAAAGAGAGTCCTACGACCAATGAAATTAAAATAAGCCATTTATTTCCACGTGGCGTATGCATTTCGTCTGCCCAGCGCAATGCCAACCAAAACATAACAGACATAATACAAATTGCCATTGCATATACTTCTGCTTCAACGGCACTGAACCAAAAACTATCTGAAAATGTAAATGCTAATGAACCTACCAAACCACTTCCTAAAACAGCAATTTTCTTTGCCATCGTAAATTCTGGAGTTTCGTCGCTTCCAGTAACTTTTTTCAATGCCATTTTGCGGACTAAATTGGTAATAGACCAAAACATGAATAAAATGGTAAATGCGCTTGAAAACACTGATAAGTAATTTACCATTTTTGCAATCTCTTCTTGAGCGGTTGCAAATGTGGCAAAAATAGCGCCCATCATTTGAAAAAATGGTGCTCCTGGCGGATGTCCTACTTGGAGTTTGGCAGAAGTTGCTATATATTCCGCACAGTCCCAAAAACTTGCTGTAGGTTCTACAGTTAAGCTAAAAGTGATAAGTGCTATAAAAAAAACTACCCATCCTAAGATGGTGTTCCATTTTTTAAAGTTCAGAGAAGTCATGAAATTGCTTTTAATAAGACTAACGGCGAATTTAAGAATTTATAATGTATCAAGTGTGTTTTTTTAGAAAACGTTAAGAAAACTATAAGTTCACTTCAAAAATTAACGTTTGTATGTATGTTTTCGTATAAAATTCAAGCTTTAGTAGCTGTTTTAAACATAGTTTTTATATTGTGTAACATTGAAAATGAGCGTATTTCAAAACTTGATTGGTTTTTTTTATAAAAATGTTTGCTCTTTTCAAACTTTGTCTTAAATTTGCAACCGAATTACAGTATTGGCCCATGGTGTAACTGGCAACACGTCTGTTTTTGGTACAGAAGAGTCTAGGTTCGAGCCCTAGTGGGCCAACAAAAAGTCCCTTTCGATAAGAAAGGGACTTTTTTATTTGTATTATTTTCTTTTAGAAATATCACCAATCCTAACAATTTAGTATTTGAACTTAATTTTGATCTAATCAATTAAATATATTTCAAATCACAAGAATTGTAATGTTTCTCAATTTTCAAGAGCTTTTTAATAAAAAACAATTAATTTTTTTCTAAAATAATGCTCTTGAATGGTTTGATTTTTTAATCATTCTGTTTTTATGTTTTTGAACGTTACAACTGCAAAATGATTGCTTTTCAGTCAATTAGATAATCTATAGTTGTTAAAATTTCTTAAATTTAAAATACATAAGCAATTGTATATCAATATTATAAGATATATTAATGTTAATATTAATAATGTTGTATGCAATATTAATAGTAATACTATTATATTTGCGTTCGTAAATATATAAAATCAATCTTTTTTAGGTTGATTTTATATTTATAAAAGTAATGAGTAAACGCTTTTTTAATGTATACAATATGTCAAATACAAAAATAACACCTTGGCAACGTTTTGTTGGCTTACTTCAATTAGAGAAAAAAGATATTTTTCAGATTCTTTATTATGCGGTTTTTGCAGGTATTGTAACATTATCGCTGCCACTAGGAATTCAATCAATAATAAACCTAATTCAAGGTGCGCAAGTGTCAACTTCTTGGGTTGTGCTCGTTGTTTTAGTAACTATGGGAGTTGTGTTTTCAGGCGCATTACAATTAATGCAATTACGAATTATTGAAACCATTCAGCAGCGTATTTTTATGCGTGCTTCTTTTGAGTTGAGTTATCGTTTCCCTAAAATTAGAATGGATGAGTTGCGTAATTATTATCCGCCAGAACTTGCCAATCGATTTTTTGATACGCTCACAATCCAAAAAGGACTTTCTAAAATATTAATTGATGTGCCATCAGCATTATTGCAGATTTTGTTTGCGTTGATTTTACTATCATTCTATCATCCGTTTTTTATCATTTTCGGCGTATTGTTAGTAGCTTTAATTTTTGTAGTGTTTAAATACACCGCAAAAAGAGGTTTGCAAACAAGTTTAGACGAATCAAAAAACAAATACAAAGTAGCACATTGGATTCAAGAAGTTGCAAGAACCATGGTAAGTTTCAAACTCTCAGGAAACACAAGTCTTGCACTCAAAAAGAACGATGTTTTGGTAGAATCGTATCTTAAAGCACGTGAGAGTCACTTCCGTGTATTGGTGTTGCAATACATTCAAATGATATCATTTAAAGTATTAGTAACGGCTTCGTTACTTTTAATTGGTGGTGCTTTGGTGTTAAATCAAGAAATGAACATTGGGCAATTTGTCGCAGCAGAAATTATCATTTTATTAGTTATTGGTTCTGTAGAAAAATTAATTGTTGGTTTAGAATCTTTCTATGACGTACTAACATCTATTGAAAAATTAGGACAAGTAGTCGATAAAGGTTTGGAGCCGCAAGAAGGTGAAATGCCAAACTTCAAAGAACACATGACTATTGAGCTTGATAAGGTTTCTTACGGAGTTTCCAATAGAGAAAAACCGATTTTAACTAACATTTCATTCAACATTACGCCAAAAAGTCGAATACTTATTCAGGGTGAAAGTGGTTCTGGAAAATCTAGTTTATTGCGAACTATTGCAGGTGTTATTGAACCAACTTCAGGAAGTATTTACGTGAACTCATATGCGATGAAAAGTTTGCATTTAAATCATTACCGATCGCACTTAGGATTATCACTTTCTGAAGAAACACCATTTGAAGGAACAATTCGTGAAAACCTAGCATTCGGAAATGAACAAGTAACTGATGAAGCCATTTTTTGGGCACTTGATAAGGTTGGATTGACACAATTTATCAAAGAACAGCCAAAAGGATTAAAAACCATTTTAAATCCAGAAGGAAAACAAATTTCATACAATATCTCAAAGAAAATAGTGCTGGCAAGAGCCATTATCAAACAACCAAAAGTACTCATCTTAGAAGATCCATTAGATCAATTTAATGTAGATGAAAGTAATGATATTATTGACTTTATTACGGACGAGAAAAACCCGTGGGCATTAATTGTAGTGAGTAGCAATGAACGTTGGAAAACGAATTGTGGAGAGTTAATTACATTGGATAAAGGAGAACTTAAAAAGTAACAGACATGCTAAATATTTCAAATAATCAGTTGAACAAAAAGGTAGACCTTACGGAATATGCATCTGGGAAGCGTGTTTTTAATAAAAAATATTACAAGCAATTAAACAGATTCCTATTTGTATTTGCCATCATTGTAATTATCGTATTGTTTTTGCCTTGGACACAAAATATTTCTGGACAAGGACGTGTAACAACATTGCGTCCCGATCAACGTCCGCAAACAATTCAATCGCAAATTCCTGGACGAATTGAGCAATGGTACGTGCGTGAAGGTGATTCAGTTCGAAAAGGAGATACAATTTTAAAAATATCCGAAATAAAAAGTGAATATTTTGATGATAAATTGGTCGAAAGAACTAACGATCAAATTAACGCAAAATCTTCTTCTGTTACTGCATACAAAGGTAAAATAAAGGCGCTAGAACGTCAAGTTGGTGCGTTATTACGTGAGCGAGATCTTAAATTAAAGCAAACTCAGAATAAACTTATTCAAGCGCGATTAAAAATTAAAGGCGATAGTATTGATGTAGAAGCAGCACGCATCAATAGGAAAATTGCAAAAACGCAATACGATCGTGCGGAAACCTTACAAAACGAAGGTTTGGCTGCGGTAAAAGATGTAGAGGAAAAAAGCTTGAAACTACAAGAAACAGAAGCAAAGTTGATTTCATTAGAAAATAAATACTTAGCAAATAAAAATGATATTATCAATGCGCAAATAGAGTTGTCTCGAACAACAGCAACGTATGCAGACAAAATTTCAAAAGCGCAAAGTGATATGTTTACGGCGCAATCAAGTCAATATGATACAGAAGCACAAGTAACAAAATTGGAAAATCAATATACAAATTACAAAGTGCGTAGCGGATTACTCTACATTTTAGCGCCACAAGATGGTTTTATCAACAAAGCAATAAAAGGTGGAATTGGCGAAACGTTTAAAGAAGGTGAACAATTGGTTGGTATTATGCCAGCAGGTTACGAATTGGCAGTAGAGAGTTATGTGCGTCCTATAGATTTACCACTGATTCATATTGGTGAAAAAGTACGTGTGCAGTTTGATGGTTGGCCAGCAATTATATTCAGTGGTTGGCCAAATATTTCGTACGGAACCTATGGCGCAAAAGTAGTAGCAATTGAAAACTTTATTAGTGATAATGGTAAATACAGAATTTTGCTTGCGCCAGATGAAACTGATCATGATTGGCCAGCATCAATTAGAGTTGGTTCAGGAGCAAAAACAATTGCATTATTAGACGATGTGCCAATTTGGTTTGAATTGTGGCGACAATTAAACAGTTTTCCGCCAAACTATTACCAACCAGAAGGCAAAAGCAAAACAGCTAAGAAAAAATAACTATGAGATATATTTTTCTTTTCTTTCTCTTTCTTTTCAGTGGAAATATCGCAGCTCAGATAGATAATCCGTTAGACTCTGTAATGTCTTTGGACGAATATCTTGGATATGTAAAATCGTATCATCCCATTGTAAAACAGGCAAATTTGATTATCAACGAAAGTGAATCTAAATTGCTGAAAGCACGTGGTGCGTTTGATCCGAAATTGGAAGTCGACTACGATCGTAAGAAATTCAAAAACACCGAATATTACGATAAACTCAATGCAACATTTAAAATTCCAACGTGGTATGGTGTCGAATTCAAAGCAAATTTTGAAGAAAACACAGGCGAATTTCTAAATCCAGAATTCAATGTGCCAACCGATGGTTTGTACAGCGCAGGCGTTTCGGTTTCTTTAGCAAAAGGATTGTTGATTAATGAACGAATGGCAATGCTAAAACAAGCAAAACTATTTACGCAACAAGCACGTGCCGATCAACAATTATTGGTGAACGAAATTTTGTACGAAGCGTCTATCACGTATTTTAAATGGTTGAAGTCGTATCGAAATCGAACTGTATATCAGTCGTTTCTATCCAATGCAGCATTGCGTTTTGACGGAATCAAGAAAAGTTACCGCGCAGGTGAAAAAGCAGCAATTGATACGTTAGAAGCACGATTGACGTTGAATACTCGAAAACTCGATTTAGAAAAAGCACGCATCAAGTATATAAAATCATCATTAGAATTGTCTAATTTTTTATGGTTGAATAATGATACACCTGTAGAATTGCGTCCATCGATTCAGCCAGATACGACAACTTTCAATCGCATTGACGAAATTTTAAATGTAACTGCGTTTGATAGTGAAGATTTTGATGTAGAAACACATCCTAAAATTCAGTCGCTCAATCTAAAATATGAAAGTTTACAGCTTAATAAACGTTTAAAACAGAACAACTTATTGCCGCAGATAGATTTGCAATACAACTTTCTAAGTCAAACACCAGACGAAACAGGAACGTTCAATACGCAAAATTATAAAGCAGGATTGAATATCAGTTTTCCATTATTCTTACGAAAAGAACGTGGAGATTTGCGTTTGGCAAAATTAAAGTTGCAAGATGTAGAGTTTGAACGAACCACAACGCGTGTCAATCTAAAAAACAAAGTTGATGCAGTAACACAAGAAATAGAATCCTATCAAATACAAAATAGACTCACGCAACAATTGGTAGACGATTATGAAGTAATGTTGCAGGCAGAAGAGCGTAAATTCTTTTTGGGAGAAAGTTCGTTGTTCTTAGTCAATTCGCGCGAAGCAAAACTCATAGAAAACAAAATAAAAGCCATTGATTTGGAGAATAAATACTTTACTACCAAAGCAAGTTTATTTAATATAATGGCGAATCTATTATGATAAATTGAAGAAGAAAAAATAGTATAAAAAAATCCCAGTCGCACAACTGGGATTTTTTAGTTCATAATAATCGGTTAAAATAATATGTTAATTTTAACAGTTAATAATTGATTCAAGACATACAAGAATAATTACCGAAAACACTGGATGTGTTTTTCCTGAACATGTTACTGAACATGTATTTGTTTCAACTGCAGATTTTCCTTTTATTGATTTTAATTCTTCCATTGATGCAATGTTAATCTTTTTTAGTGTTAACTTCTTTTTCTCTGTTTTACGCATAGTCAAATAATTTTTTTGTTATGGTGTAAATGTATTATAAGTTTTGTGTAAAGCCCTATTTTTCCTGGTGTCTTTGATGCAATTTATAAATTGCATATGTCTTTTAGGATAAGTTTAACAATAACAAATTACATTGCAGTGCTTTCCGATTGTTTTATAAAATCTGAAGGCTTAATTCCGGTTTTTCGTTTAAAGGCTCTCGCGAACGATTGTGAATTATTAAAGCCAACTTCCAATGCAATGGCTTTAATGGTATACAAACGATAATTTTTGTCTGTTCGGATCTGTTCAATAGCATACTCAACTCGTAAATCATTTAAGTATTCAGCAAATTTCTTACCCTTATATGTGTTGACTACTTTTGATAGATAAGCGGAATTGGTTTTAAAACCTTTGGATAAACTCGGCAGTGTAATATCTGGTCGTATAAAACGTTTTTTTACTTCAAAATCTTCCAAAGTAGCTAAAATCTGATCTATAATATCTTCAGCTATTCCAATTTTCGTCACATCTTCTTTAGCAATACTAATCGTTTCTTTTGGAAGTTTTATAGCTTGCTCATGTTGTTGCACAAACTCTTGGAAACGTTTTTTAATCTGTTTTTGTTTGATGTAAAAGGAAATAAGAACAATGATGAATATGCACAATATTATAAAAGAAATACGCATTAATAAACTATAACTTTTGTCTTTCTGATTCAATGCTTTATTAAGTTCTTGCTGTTTTTGAAGCAACGATCTTCGATCAAATGTCTTTGTTATTTTACTACTCAAGTTTCTGAAGTTTTTTTTGCTAACATCAAAAATATCTAATGCCTTTTCAATGTACAAAGCTTCATTTTTAGGATCATTCTGAGATCTGTAATATGTGTACAGCCGTTTGTAAGTATCAATTATGATAGAGGAAACAATGTGCGGGTTTTTGGTAAAGACAGAATCAACTTTTTTATAATAGTGAATCGCATTTTTTTCTTGATCCAAAGAATCATACGCTTTTGCTGCATGAAAAAGTCCGTTACTTATTAAAAGCTTATCTCTTTCACCATCTAATGAATTAATAGAAATTTGAATTTTCTGAATGGACTTCTCATAATTTTTATCATAAAAATCAATGATTCCATCATTGGCTATAAAATAATATTTAAAATATTCTCTAAGAGGATTCTTTAAGGCCAATTCATAGCCTTTTTTGTTGAATTTTTTTGCGGAATCTAATTGGTTTTTCTTTACATAAATATCTGCTAATGAATAATGCGAAAAAGAAAAATCATACTGATCTCGGTTTGGATCATTAAGTTCGTGAAGGTAACACTCTTTAAAAATTTGCAAGGCTTCATCATACAATTCTAGATGCATCTTTAAAATACCTATATTATGTTTGTTTGCGTATATCAATACTTCATTATAGTTCTTCTCAGCATATTCAATAGCTTTTAAATGATTCTCTAAACCTTTTTCATATTTGCCATCACCAGAATATACAACTCCTTTATATGTGTAGAAAATTGCGGGATAATAATTGTCTCCTAAATTTTTACTAAACTCAATGCCTTTGTCATAGTAGGTGAAACTTTTTAAATAGTCCTTCTTATGTGCAAAGCCTAGTAGTTCATAGCCTTTAGCTATTTGTAAGGAATCTTTCTTTTGAAATGCTTTTGTGTAAAATGTCTTAGCATACATTAAACGTTGAGGCGAGTCTTCTTTATTGGAAAAAAAAGCAACTCTTAATTCATTATATGATTTAGACTGTAACGAATCTGGAATAGTAAAACCCAGAGATTCTTGTGCTAATGAAGCATTACAAAAGATGAAAAATATCGTGAAAAACAACACGTTTCTCAATAAAGGAGAAAAGTGAATACATATATGGTTAATCATCATTTTTGGAGGTAATTGATAAATGTTTAATAAATAGGTAGTGCTTTAATATAGTAGCCTTTTTGCCTATAAAGTTACAGGATTTTCGCAAATATGATAAAAAAAAGAAGTCTATCAATTTATAAATTGATACGTGCAATTCATAAAAAGCAAAATAGAACACTTTTTTAGCCGCAAATTCCATCTTACTTTTATCCTGTTGCAACGCTTCATGGACACTGCTTAATTAGCTAAAGTGTGTATGAAAAACAAAGGAGTCATTCGGAAAATCCTACGTTCTACACAGAACAAAAGAGTATGAAAAAAACCATAAATTAAATTATTATGAAAATAAAGTATATAAAGTTATTCTTCTTGTCGCTATTAATTGTTGGCTTGAATTCTTGTTCCAAAGATGAAGCTTTTGGTGCTGAAAATGATGCAATAGCATTAGATCAAATAGACGTCAGTAAACAATCTGTTGAACACCAAGCATTATTTGAATATGCACGCTTAATGTCGATCGCAATTCATAAACATGAAAACATGAACAATCTATTGCAAGAAGAAGCATTGCGATTAGAAAAACGAGGTTATTATGAACAAGAATTCTTTGTGGGAATGCAAGGAAAGTCGGAAATGAAAGATTTTGCAGGAAAATCATTAAATCAAGTCATCGCAACTATTGATGAAGCAAAATCAAATGTAAACATCAAAGAGTTTTTAAATGTAAATCCTGGAATGTCTGTATTATTAGCGGGAGACAGACATACACAAACATTTACAAACCGTGTATATGTTGATAATAACTTTGATGACCAAGATCCAATGGAAGTTGTGCACTATTATGAAAATGGAAAAATGCATACGGAATTACTATCTGAATATCGTTATGAAAAATCATTTGTAGTACGAAATAGTGAAGTATATCAAGGAGTAACCACAAGTCAATTAGACAAATCAGATAAAAGCAGTACTGTATTATTTGCTTATGATGATGGAAGATCGGTTGTTGTAAATGCAGGAGCTGTATTAACACCAAACGCTAAGCTTTTCCAAAATGGTGATCCGTTTTTAGATGGTGATGGTTCTGGAAATAATGACGGTGATGTAATTAATCCAGGCGGTGGCGGTGGCTACCCTGGTGGTGGATCTACTGGAGGCGGAAGCACAGGAGGTGGAAATACAGGGACACCATGTGGAGAAGATTGTGAACGTGACTGTGAAAACGGAACAGAAAACTTATGGAGATTCCGAACAACAAATGATTATGACGGATTCTTAGCTGGAAAAGGCGAATGGTTCTTTGTAATTATATGGGCAGATGGAGCTGGATATACCATCGAAGATGGTGCTGTGGTAGTCGAGCAATCGTCGTTAACTCACCTACGCACAGGTCAAATAACTAAAGTGACTGATGATGACACTTGGTTTTACCCAAATTTCAGCTCCATCATTTGGGATCCACACGTAAGCGCTACAAATCCAAAACCAGATGGAAACCGTATGAAAGTAGTATGCTTTGAATCGGATGGAGGACGCACAAAAAACTTTGAAACAAAGTTGAGTTTTAAAGTGTTTGATGTTATTGATGTAGAATTGCCAATCGATTTTACTATTAATAATGGCGATGATCTAATTGGAGAATACATTGTTGAGTATTGCCATGATATCGGTTCTGGAGGATTTGTGTATCATCCAGCAGGAGCTGTAGATGTACAGCACAACGAAAGATAATAAAAAAATAAGTTTTTAGGTTAAAAGCTGCTTGATGCGTATATATACAAATCGAGCAGTTTTTTTAGTGAAACTAAATTAACGTGAGTTCGATATAACTTTTTGCTTATAGTTTTGATTTTAAACGCATTGTCTAAAATTGTCAAATCGAGCGCAGTCGAGATTCAATAAAAAAAATAGGTTTCCTACACTTCTCGACTGCGCTCGAAGTGACATATGTTAATTTCATTTATATTGACTACTATTTTTAATCATTTCTTACGTCGAACTCACGTAAATTAAGCTTCTGAGAACTCTAAATTGAAACGAATCTTACTTAAAAGTGATATCTTATATATAATATTTTTCAGATTAAATCTTAAACGTAATCACAGGTCGCAACGAATGGTTTACCAAATCTTCGCTAATACTTCCGTTAAAAAAATGTGCCAATCCTTGTCGCCCATGTGTGCTCATTCCAATCAAATCAGCGTCAATAGCACGTGAAAAATTCAAAATCCCTGTTTCTATCTTATTATCGTTATAAATATGTAATTCATGTTCGCCCAGTTCATCAAAACCTTTAATAAAGGCATCCATTTTCTTTTGGGCAGCATTGGTTGTTGTAAAACGGTTTGGTGTATTTACAAACAATAAATGGAGTTTTGCTTTAAAACTATTTGCAAAATCAACTGCTTGTTCAAACACTAATTTCTGATCATCCGAAAAATCGGAAGCAAACACAAAATTAGCAACAGAAAAATCTTCAATATGATTCTTAATTACTAAAACAGGCGCATCAGCAGTACGTACAACTTTCTCTGTATTTGACCCAATAAACATTTCTTTCAATCCAGAAGCACCACTAGATCCCATAACGACCAAATCAATTTCGTGCTGGCGAATTGCCTGAGTAATTCCGTCAAAAGCCTTGTCTCGCTCTACCGTAACCTCTACATCTATGCCTTTCATAAAATCTTGCGCCATCGTTTTCTCAAAACGTTCGTGTGCAATCTTCATAAACAATAACTGTTCAGGCACATCTAAATTAGAATCACCCGACAAAAAGTGCGATGGCATTTCTAACATGTGCATCAAATAAATGGTGGCATTATTTTGTTTTGCTAACGAAGCGGCGACTTTAAGAGCATATTCAGCTTGATCTGAAAAATCGGTTGGAAGAAGAATTTTTTTCATTTTATGATTACATTTTTATATAAGTATGAAAGTTACAAATAAAAACCTTTGGTTGAATAGTTTTTAAGATTAGAAAAAATGTGTATATTTGCACCGTTATACGAAGGAAAGACTAAAAATGAGGGGACATAAGTCCCCTCTTTTCATACTAAAAATGTTTAAACAAAAAGTTACAAATTTATTACAAGAAGTGCTCGAAGAAGAGTCTTCACTATTCCTTATTTCTAAGGAAATCAAAGCAGGAAACAAGATTGTAATTGTGATTGACGGTGATACTGGCGTTACGTTAAGCGATTGTATGAAGGTAAGTCGACACATAGAGCATAACCTTGATAGAGAAGAAGAAGATTTCTCTCTAGAAGTACTTTCTTCTGGAATCTCGGAAGGAATTACACACATTCGTCAATACAAGAAAAATGTGGGTAGAAAATTAGAAGTCATTATAGAAGACAATTCTAAAGTAGAAGGTACTTTAGTTGTTGCTGATGATGAGAAAATTAAATTACAATGGAAAGCGCGCGAGCCAAAACCCATTGGAAAAGGGAAAGTTACTGTTCAAAAAGAACAAGAAATCCCTTATAAAAATATTGTAAAAGCAAAAGTTATGGTAACATTTTAATTAAAGACATGTCATGGAGAATCTAGCATTGATTGACTCGTTTTCAGAGTTTAAAGACGACAAGCTAATAGATCGAGTAACGCTAATGGCGATATTGGAGGATGTTTTTAGAAATGCATTAAAAAAGAAATTTGGATCAGATGACAATTTTGACATCATTATAAACCCTGATAAAGGTGATTTAGAAATTTGGAGAAATAGAGTCGTAGTAGCAGATGGTGAAGTAGAAGATGAAAATCAAGAAGTGGAATTAACTGCAGCAAGAGAAATTGAACCAGATTTTGAAGTTGGTGAAGATGTATCTGAAGAAGTAAAATTAATTGATTTAGGAAGAAGAGCGATCTTAGCATTGCGACAAAACCTAATTTCAAAAATACACGAACACGATAATACAACGATCTATAAGCAATTTAAAGATCTAGTAGGAGACATTTATACTGCAGAAGTGCACCACATCAGACACAGAGCAGTTATTTTGTTAGATGATGAAGGAAATGAAATCGTGTTGCCAAAAGAAAACCAAATTCCATCTGACTTTTTCCGTAAAGGAGAAAATGTAAGAGGAATTATTGACAGAGTAGACTTAAAAGGAAATAAGCCTATGATTGTCATGTCGAGAACAGCACCAGAATTCTTGGAAAAATTATTTGAACAAGAAATTCCTGAAGTTTTTGACGGATTAATTACAGTGAAAAAAGTAGTGAGAATTCCAGGTGAAAAAGCAAAAGTAGCCGTAGATTCTTATGATGATAGGATCGATCCTGTTGGAGCATGTGTGGGAATGAAAGGTTCTCGTATCCATGGAATCGTGAGAGAATTAGGGAACGAAAATATAGATGTAATCAATTACACAACAAACTTACAACTATATATAACGCGTGCCTTAAGTCCAGCAAGAGTGAGCTCGTTAAAAATTAACGAAGAAACAAAGCGTGTAGAAGTATTCTTAAAACCAGAAGAAGTTTCAAAAGCGATCGGTAAAGGTGGATTTAATATTCGATTAGCAGGACAGCTTACAGGATATGAAATTGATGTATATCGTGAAGGTGTTGAGGAAGATGTTGAATTAACAGAATTCTCTGATGAAATTGAAGCTTGGGTAATAGAAGAATTTAAGAAAATTGGTTTGGATACAGCAAAAAGTGTGCTAGATCAAGAAATGGACTTCCTTGTAAAACAAACAGATTTAGAGGAAGAAACTGTTGGGGAAGTAATTAGAATTCTAAAAGAAGAATTCGAAGATTAATAAAAAGCAGTTTTTTATTTAAAAAGAGGGTAAAATTTAAAATAGCTTATGGCTGAACAAAACAAAATAAGGCTTAGTAAAGTACTACGCGAATTAAATATTTCGATCGATAGAGCTGTCGACTTCTTAACGCAGAAAGGTTTTTCTGTGGAAAAAAGACCGACGACCAAAATATCGCAAGAAGTATACAATGTGCTGCTTGATGGTTTTCAAACTGACAAGAGTAAAAAAGTGGCTTCTAAAGAGCTAGGAGAAGAGAAAAGGAAGGAGAAAGAAGCATTGCGAGAACAACTTGTAAAAGAACAAGAAGAAGCGCAACGTTTACGTGAAGAACGTGAAAAAGTAGTGCGTGCCAAAGCAAACCTATCTGGACCGAAAACGATTGGAAAAATAGATCTAAACCCTCAAAAAGATACAACGTCGTCGGAAAAGAAAGAAACTGCGCCAGCACCAAAAGCTACTACTGAAAAAACGCAAGAAGCAGCAAAGCCACAAAAAGAGCAAAAAGCTATTGAGAAACCAAAGCCTTCTCAAAATGAGAAAAAGCCAAAACGACCTGAGGTAATATCTAACAGACCGAAATTCTCAAAGCCTAAGCAAGTTCAAAAAGTTGAGCCAAAAGCAAAAGCTGTTCAAAAGCCTGCTGAAAAAGAAGTCAAAGCAGAAACACCTGCAACACCTGCAACGCCAGAAAAGAAAGTAATTGAAACGAAGTATCAAAAACTTTCTGGACCAAAAATGACAGGTCAAAAAATTGACTTAACGCAGTTCAATAAAGCCAAAAAGAAGAAAGAAGATTCTAAAAAAGAATCGGAAGCAGATAAAAGGAAAAAACGTAAACGTATTTCTAAAACTGGTACTGGTGGAAACAACAATAACCGTCCTGGTGGAAACAACCGATTTGGAAACAAAGGTGGTGGAAATCGTGGAGGAAACCGAAGAGGTGGAGTTCGTAAAGCACCTGTAGCTAAAGTTGAGCCAACAGAAGAAGAAGTACAAAAACAAGTACGTGAAACGCTTGAAAAACTTCAAGGGAAAAGCAACAAATCAAAAGGAGCTAAGTATCGTAGAGGTAAGCGTGATATTCGTAGACAAAAAACGGAGGAAGATTTAGAACAACAAGCAGCAGAAAGCAAAATACTAAAAGCTACAGAATTTGTAACTGTTAGTGAGCTTGCTACCATGATGGATGTTGGAATAAATGATATCATTTCCAAATGTATGATGCTAGGAATCATGGTAACCATGAACCAGCGTTTAGATGCAGATACCTTAACAATTGTAGCAGAAGAATTCGGGTTCTCGGTAGACTTCGTATCAGCAGATATTGAAGAAGCAATCCAAGAAGAAGAAGACGCGCCAGAAGATTTATCGGCAAGAGCGCCAATTGTAACGGTGATGGGACACGTAGATCACGGTAAAACATCATTGCTAGATTACATTCGTAAAGAAAACGTAATTGCAGGAGAATCTGGAGGAATTACACAGCATATTGGAGCATACGGAGTATCACTTGAAAGTGGACAACGAATCACATTCTTAGATACACCTGGTCACGAAGCCTTTACAGCGATGCGTGCACGTGGAGCCAAAGTAACCGATATTGCAATTATTGTAATTGCTGCGGATGACGATGTAATGCCGCAAACAAAAGAAGCAATCAGTCACGCACAAGCGGCTGGTGTTCCAATTGTATTTGCAATCAACAAAATAGATAGACCAACAGCAAACCCAGATAAGATCAAAGAAAAACTAGCAGCAATGAACTTGTTGGTAGAAGATTGGGGAGGAAAAATCCAATCGCATGATATCTCTGCGAAAACAGGTTTAGGTATTGACGAATTATTAGAAAAAGTATTGCTTGAAGCTGAATTATTAGAATTACAAGCAAACCCAGATAAAAATGCCGTAGGAACAGTTGTTGAAGCATTCTTAGACAAAGGTCGTGGATATGTGTCAACCATTCTAGTGCAAAACGGTACATTAAAAATTGGAGATTATCTATTGGCTGGAAAGCATAGTGGAAAAATCAAAGCAATGTACGATGAGCGCGGTAAAAAAGTAAAAATAGCCGATCCATCAACACCAGTTTCTATTCTTGGTTTAGATGGTGCGCCACAAGCAGGTGATAAGTTTAATGTCTTTGAAGATGAAAAAGATGCGAAACAAATTGCAGCGAAACGTACACAATTATTAAGAGAACAATCGGTAAGAACACAACGTAGAACTACCTTAGGTGATATTGGTAGAAGAATCAAAATTGGAGACTTTAAAGAATTGAACATTATCCTTAAAGGTGATGTGGATGGTTCTGTGGAAGCCTTAACGGATTCATTCCAAAAACTATCTACGGAAGAAATAGAAGTAAAAATCATTCACAAAGCAGTTGGTGCAATTACAGAAAGTGATGTGTTATTAGCAAGTGCTTCTGATGCAATTATTATCGGATTTAATGTAAGACCTGCCGGAAATGCAAGAATGGTTGCTGATAAAGAAGAAATTGATATCAGAACATACTCAATTATCTATGACGCTATCAATGATGTAAAAGATGCAATGGAAGGCTTATTGTCGCCAGAAATGAAAGAAGAAATCACTGGTAATGCTGAAATTAGAGAAACATTCAAAATCTCTAAAATTGGTACAATCGCAGGATGTATGGTGACAGATGGTAAAATCTTTAGAAACTCTAATATCCGATTAATTCGTGATGGAGTTGTCATCTTTACAGGTGAATTGGCTTCGTTAAAACGTTTCAAAGACGATGTAAAAGAAGTAAGCAAGGGATACGACTGTGGATTGCAAGTTAAAAACTATAATGACATCAAAGAAGGTGATATTGTAGAAGCATTCCAAGAAGTTGCAGTGAAGAAAACGCTGAAATAAATAATACTACACATACAAACAAAAAAAAGGATCGCAATTGCGATCCTTTTTTATATCTATAAACTAAAAAAGATTACTTTTTCTTCTTCTTTTTCAAAGGTGTAAATACAAATGCATTCGGATACGTTTCTTTCACTTCCGCTAAATAACGTTCAGCTTCCAATCTAGTCCTAAAATTTCCAACCCAAACCTTATAATTTGGAGTTTCAAATTTCATATTCACGGGAACGTCATTGTTTTTTGCTTCAAAATTTCTCTTAATTTTGTCGGCATTTTTAAGGTTTCCACTGAAAATTTGAACCTTCAAACGATTGTCATTATCGGTTTCTTGGTTAATTTCTTTCTGATATGTAAGTAATTTATCAATTTTTGGGTCTTTGGAAATCGTAATTTCCCCTTGTTGTGCAAATGCGAACCCAACACAAAATAGTGCTGAAGTAGTTAAAATAGTGCGTCTTTTAAAGGCTAAAAATCTCATAATGAATACAATTTTGTACAAATGTAAAATAACCTAACGAACAAACAGGCTAAAATGTTATTTAGAATTACTATAAATTACAAATTAAGAGTTCACTATAATTTCGCAAATTCAACGCTATTTGTATTTTTGCTCAAATTTGGAACAAGCATGAACGTCTAGGTCTAAAAAATACTTAGAAAAAATCATGCCAAATTAAGAAGACTTTAAGATATGAGAAAGGTGAATCACCGCAATTCAATTTCAAGAATTTTAGGAACCGCACTAGCGCTGATGTTGGTATTTTCAACTTCTGCGTTTGCACAAGATGATGCGGCAGTTACAGCTGGTAAAGCTTTGTTTAACGCAAACTGTGCTGCTTGTCATAAATTAGATAGTAAATCTACGGGACCTATGTTGAGAAACATAGAAGCGCGTTTGGCAGAAAATGAAGGTTTAGATCGAGAATGGTTATACAAATGGATTAGAAATAGTTCAGCGTTAATCAAATCTGGAGATCGCTATGCTAATAAGGTGTTTAAAGAGAA
>NZ_JBGCDL010000201.1:0-6921 GCF_045105435.1 Kordia sp.
ATTCTATGGAACATTTCATTGTATCAGCTCGTAAATATAGACCGCAAACATTTAAAGATGTTGTGGGTCAACAAGCGATTACAAATACTTTAGAAAACGCCATAGAACGTAGTCATCTCGCGCAAGCCTTATTATTCTGTGGTCCGCGTGGTGTTGGAAAAACAACTTGTGCACGAATTTTAGCCAAAAAGATCAATCAAGATGGTACGGAAAATCCGGATGAAGATTTTGCATTTAATATTTTTGAATTAGATGCCGCTTCAAACAATTCCGTAGATGATATTCGTAGCCTGATTGAACAAGTACGCATTCCACCACAAGTGGGAAAATACAAAGTGTACATCATTGATGAGGTACACATGTTGTCACAGGCAGCTTTTAATGCGTTTTTAAAAACCTTAGAAGAGCCGCCAAAACATGCCATTTTTATTCTGGCAACGACCGAAAAACACAAGATTATTCCAACGATTTTATCAAGATGTCAAATTTTCGATTTTAAACGAATTGGCGTTAAAGATGCAAAGGAATACTTAAAATACATTGCCGAAAGTCAAGGTGTAGAAGCAGACGACGACGCATTACATATTATTGCACAAAAAGCAGATGGTGCTATGCGCGACGCCTTATCTATTTTTGATAGAGTGGTGAGTTTTTCTGGAAAACAGTTAACGCGACAAGCCGTTACCGAAAACTTGAATGTGCTTGACTACGAAATCTATTTTACGGCAACCGATTTAATGTTGAAAAATAACATTCCGCAATTGCTAGTAGATTTCAACGAAACCTTATCAAAAGGATTTGACGGACATCATTTTGTAGCAGGAATCGCTTCTCATTTTAGAGATTTATTAGTCTGCAAAAATCAAGCAACGATTGCACTTTTGGAAGTTGGCGATCAAACGAAACAGAAATATTTAGAACAATCGCAAAAAACGTCACAACCATTTCTGATGAAAGGAATTGAGCTGGCAAATGATTGTGATTTAAAGTATAAAACCAGTCGAAATCAACGACTTTTAGTCGAATTGTGTTTAATGCAACTTGCCTCTATCAATTATGATGGAGAAAAAAAAAATAGCAAACGGTTCATAATTCCAGCTACTTTTTTCTTAGCACATGGCAAAAAAATTGATCCGCTAGCTACAGTTACTTCTGCTACAGCTGCAACAACAACGGAAACAGCATCACAATCACCGCAGGTTCAATCTGCGGAAGCGACAACAACACCCGAAAACGTATCGGCACCAAAAGTAGCAACACCGCCGCCACCAAAACCAAAGATTGATATTTCGATGATGCGAAATAAAGTTTCTGGTTTGTCACTTTCGAGCATTAAAGCAAAACAAGAACATTTAAAGAAACAACAAAGTAAAGTTGTTGATCAAAAAGCATTGCCGAAAGATGCGTTTACGGAAGCACGTATGTTGGAAGTGTGGAATGCGTATGTGGAAAAAATTGATAGGAAAGGTGAAAAAATTATGTCTTCACTCCTAGCAACAGATATTCCGAAGCTGAAAGATGATATTATTATTTGTATCGAAATGCCGAATGAAACCATGAAAATTGAGATTGAACGCGCACAATATCCGTTATTGGAATATGTCCGTGCCGAATTGAATAATTATGATGTTTCTTTAGCGATTGAGGTCAACGAACAAAATGTGAAAAAATATGCGTTTACAGAACGTGATAAGTACGAAAAATTGAAAGAAATAAATCCGCTTGTAGAGCGACTACGTAAAGATTTTGATTTAGAAATTTAATAGATAGTATGATGTTAGGTTTAAAGTTACCAACCGATCCGCGTTGGGTGAATATAGCAGAGAAAAATATTGAAGAGATTTTAACAGATCATGCTTTTTGTGAACAGAAAGCGGCAAGTACGGCAATTTCTTTGATTGTGAGTTTTCCTGAATATCCTGAGTTGGTAGAAGCAATGATTGCTTTGGTGAAAGAAGAAATGAGTCATTTTAAAATGGTACACGATCATATTTTAGCAAGAGGCTGGAAATTGGGTCGCGATCGTAAAGATGCGTATGTTTCTAAGTTGCTACAGTTTTTCCCAAAAGGCGGAAGCAGAACGACACAAATGGTTCACAGATTGTTGTATGCTGCTTTGATTGAAGGTAGAAGTTGCGAACGTTTTAAGTTATTATCCGAGAATATTAGCGATCAGGAATTGGCGACTTTTTATAAGAATTTAATGGTGAGCGAAGCCAATCATTATACCATGTTTTTAGGTTTTGCCAGACAATATGGAGATCGTACCGAAGTGGATGAAAAATGGCAAGCCTTGTTAGCTTATGAAGCAGAAATTATGAAAGATCTAGGCACTACGGAAACGATGCATGGGTGATTTGGAATTGCTTTCGCTGTTAGATTGCTTTGCTCCTAGACTTGCTTTCGCTGCGCTCTTGGTATTTTGGTAGATTTCAAAGTACATTTTCTTTTTAAAATAAATCCTTTATAATACACACACGTCAATTCGAGTAATTTTCTGAATCGCTGCGCTGTTAGAATATGTTTTGACACTTTTTATTGAAATTTTACTTAGAATTTATAAATTACGACTATTAATTTTAGAATAGTTATTTTTCTGTATGATTCTATACTACAACTATTATATATTTGTAGTATTGAAACCAGTTAAATTATTATACCATGAAAAAACTTTACACTACCTTTTTAATACTTTTAGTAAGTTATACAATAAACGCACAAGATGATCCTGATCTTTTAGGTCAATGGTTTTTACATTATATTGAGAGCAGTGGTTCCACAATATATGTACCAAACGGAGATGCACTTCCTATTACTTTTAGCAGTCTTGATCCTGATCCGTTGGCAGAGAATGCAGTTGGTCTTGGAACGTGTAACGAATTTTTTGGCAAATATGAATTAAGCAATGGTAATACGTCACTAGACATTGTTTCGCTCAACCAAACGCTTGTAATGTGTAATGGCGATACTTTTGAGCCTGTTTATTTTGGTATTTTAGGAAATAATGGTACAAACTTTTTTGATTACACTATTAATCTTACGGATGAAACGTTGACAATGATCGATTTGTTAGGTGAAAAACTCGTGTACGGAAGACAAGTTTTATCTATTAAAGATAATGATGCATTTTCAAATAGTATAAAAGTGTATCCGAATCCTGTTCAGAAAGAACTTTCTTTGACTGGAATTTCTGCGAATTCAAAAACGAGCTTTTCTATTTATAATATTACTGGAAATATGATTATTTCTGAACGCTCTTTGACACAAAATACTTATGATGTTACACAGTTAAAAGTTGGAGTGTATTTTATAAAAATTACTCAGAAAGGGAAAACGGCAGTGAAGAAGTTTGTTAAAAGTTAGACGCGCTTTGCTCTTGGATTTTTAGATGCGCTTTTGCTATTAGATCGCGTTGCTTTTAGATTGTTAGACTTGCTTTACTTTTAGATTTTTAGATCGTTTTCAAACCTATAATCAAAAAGTTCGATTTTAGAAACTTTCGCCTTAGTATCGCTGCGCTCTTAGATAACAAGAGATTCCTGCCTCCGCAGGAATGACAAAAAAGTCTAAAGAATTACAATCTACACGTAAGTGCAATTTGAATAACCGCATTTGTTCCTTCAAACTTTGGTGCTCTGTCTTCGTCAAACATACCTACCAAACCTAAGTTATAACGTACTTCAATAGCTACATTTTCTAAGGTTGTGAGTCCAATTCCACCGTTTACTCCAAAGTCAAAGTTTTTAAAACTGTCTTCAAATTCGTGAATTTTCATACCAATTTTTGGTCCTACTTGAATATTTAAGAAATATGGGACTTAGAAAGATCAATTAAACAAGCGAACAAAGTGATGCACATGGCTGGCATTGCTTATAACTTGAAAAAGTATCTGAAGTTCATCTTAAAAACAGCAAAAAGTGGAGCAAAGTCGCTCGGCTTCAATTTTTCAGAAATAAAGCAGCTATATAATGAGTTTATCTTGATTGTTAGCGGAGTTAATTTTAGAACTCTATAATGAAAATTAAAGGAAAGACACGTTTAAAAGTGCCAAGAATGCCTTGTTTTTTTTGAAATTATAGAGTTGCGCAACGGTTACCTGTGTTGTAGAGCGTTTATTTTACTTTTGGGACTGTAATACTATTTCAGCATCTTTTAGTCCAGAACCTTCTACGTATAATTTAATTTCACCTTCCTCTTTGCCTGATTGAACAGTAACTACTAGTTTTCCACTAAATAATTTCATTGTTGGCAAATGAAACATTTCAAGGGACGTTGCATCTCCATTGCATGTAGCACGAAAAGAACCTTTTCCAGAAACTTTAAACTTTAACTGGTTAGTAGCTGTGGGGCATTTAATTCCATTTTTATCAACTACAGAAACTGTAACATATGATAAGTCCTTTCCATTTGCTTTTATAGTTTTTCGATCTGGGTCTAAAACAATTTTATATGGTTTTCCTGCCGTATGAATTTCCTTTTCCAAAACAGCTTTTCCCTGTTTGTCAAAAGCAACTACTTTTAACGTTCCTGGTTCATATTTTACATCCATCCACATTAAGCGGTATCTATTTTGGGGTGATGAATGATTCTTTTCTTGAACACCCATACTTTTTCCGTTTACAAAAAGTTCTGCACTTTGAAAGTTTGTATATACAAAAACAGGAGTTATTTCTCCTTCTCTACCTTCCCAATTCCAATGAGGCAATATATGAAGGGTTTCATCTGTCGTATTCCACCGACTTCTGTACAAATAAAACCTGTCTTTCGGTAAACCTGCTAAGTCATTTATTCCAAAATAAGAACTTCTTGAAGGCCAACTTTCATCATAAGGTGTAGGCTCACCTAAATAGTCGAAACCAGTCCAAACAAATTCACCAATTACCCATTGTTTATCATCTTGTAATACAAAGTCATCATCAGGAACATTCGACCAACTACAATATTCCAAATCATATGATGAACTTTGAAAATCATCATATTGCTTCATACTTTCTTGGAGAACAGGAAATTTATAAACCCCTCTAGAACTTACCGTTGAAGCCGTTTCAGAACCTAAAATTAATCCCTGTGGAAATTTTTCATATGCTTCTTCATATAAATGCACTCTGTAATTTAATCCCGGAATATCTAACAAGGCTCCAAACCCCGATTCCAATGTAGCTTTTACCTGATCCATTCCAACTGTAACTGGACGTGTCGGATCTTCTCTATGAAAAATATCTTGTAGCCATTTAGCTCGTTTTGCTCCTTCAGATCCCCATTGATCGGGCACTTCGTTTCCTGAACTCCACATTACAATTGATGGATGGTTTCGAGTAGCACGGACTAGATTTACAATGTCTTTTTCAGCGTATTCATCAAAAAAACGGTTATAACCATTTTCAACTTTTGGCTTTGCCCATTCGTCAAAACTTTCGGCTAAAAACATAAACCCCATTTCATCACATATTTCAAGTTGCTCAAGTGATGGCATATTATGAGAACTTCTAATAGCATCACATCCCATATCTTTCAAAATTGTTAATTGCCTTCTCAATGCCGCTATATTAACTGCGGTTCCAAGAGGTCCTAAATCATGGTGCAAACAAACTCCCTTAAATTTTCTAACCTCACCATTTAAACTGAACCCTTTGTTTTGTTCGTATTTTATTTCTCGAATACCAAAACGTGTTGAAATTTCATCTTTCAATTCTTCACCAACAAACAATTGTGTTTTGGCAGTATATAAATATGGAGTCTCTGGACTCCAGCGGTTAGGATTTTCAACAGTAATATTTTGCTCAAATTCATCTCCAAACTGATGCTTTGTTTTTCCCGAAGCAACTTTATCACCATTAGCATTATATATGGTTGTGATTAGTTCTGTATTTTCGCCACTGGCCATAGTTTTTATATTCACTTTAGCAATATCATTACTAATAAATGGAGTTGTAATGTAAGTGCCCCATTGGTTTATACTTTCATTATTTTTAACAATCACACTCACTTTTCGATATAAGCCAGCGCCTGGATACCATCGAGATGCATATTCCATATTTGAAACTCGAACCGCAAGTGTGTTCTCTCCTTTTTGAATTAAATCTGAAATATCAAAATAAAAATAGCTGTATCCATATGCCCATTCCCCAACTTTTTTACCGTTTAAATACACTTGAGGTTCGCTCATTGCGCCTTCAAAAAGAAGAATTACTTTTTTTTCCTCATGATTTGCAGGTAGTGTAAATTTGTTTCGATACCATGCGCTCCCAACATGTGGTAGCGCTCCTGTTCTACCTGTTTTCTCAGTTGCATCCTTTTCGCCATTCTGGAGGATAGCAACTTCTTGTTTATCTATTTCCTTGTCAAAAGGACCATAAATTGCCCAATCGTGTGGAACACTTACAGTTTCCCAATTTGAATCGTTGAATTGCTTTTGAAATGCATTGTCGTTCTTACCTTTTTGAAATTTCCAATTATCTGTCAAGATAATAGTTTCTCTTGATTGTGCTATCCCAATTAAGGGAGTAATCATAAAAACAAATAAGGAGAAAAGAGTTTTTAAATTCATGTTTTTTTAAATTGTTTTTATAAACTAGACCAATTTCTATATTATTAAATAATTGTCTAAACATCAGTAAATGCACTACGTGTTTGTGTATGGTTAGTTGCGTGTTTCAGCACTAAAGTTAGCAAATAAATCACAGATAGAAAGTCCGAGAGGACTTTCGTAAGTAGGCTATAACCAGTAATGAATTATACATGTTGTTGGCGTGTCGTTATTTTTTTTGAATTTCAAATTCACAAATAATTGGTAAATGGTCGCTTACTTTTAACCAATCACTAATTTTTCCAAATTCCATTTTTTTTAGTCCGTTTAAAAATTCTTTACTGCCAAAAACATAATCGATATGATATGGCTTTTCTAATTTTCTATGCAGGAAA
>NZ_JBGCDL010000202.1:0-3579 GCF_045105435.1 Kordia sp.
AGAAAAGATTGCGGCAGATCGAATCACCAAATAAAAAGAACATTTTTTAGACCCTGTTTCGTTTTACTTTTTACTTTTTCAACTTGAAGATCCAACGGCACTTGAGGAGCAAAAGTGCCGATCCGACAAAAGAAAATCCGTATATTTTCCCTTTTGACAAATTGACTTTCCCTACCAACCTATGCAAGACTTCATACATGTTTTTTTAATGATTTTCCCTACCAACATATACTAGACTAGGTGCCTTATTTTTACTATGTACATATTTTTGACGAAAGCTCAGACGCTAAAACACTCATTTATCCATGCTAACACAAAACCCTAATACTTTTTACATTTCCTTCTCCTTTTCCTTTCAATGCCTTCCAGGTGCAGCATTGATGTTCTCACCCCCTCTAGAGCAAAAAGTGTCGAAGAAAAAGAGGATAAACTTAAACAGGTTGTCGTGATATCTCAGAATATAAGATCGGTTAATAAAAATATTAATAAAATACATGATATCATAGACCAAAAAAAGCCAGATATAATAACATTACAAGAAATATGGGCCCCAAGTGGATCATTTCTCATTGACGGATATCAACCTCCAATATTCAAGAAAAGGCAACACAGAAAAGGTGGTGGGGTTGGTACCTACGTGAGCGCTGATACCAAGTGGAGCCCATTAAATGACATTGACATATTTATTGAAGGTGAATATGAATCGCACGCAATATTTTTACCTAACATAAATTTAACCGTACTGAATATTTACCGTCCGCCAAACGGTGATATTGGTGTATTCATGTCATCTATAAAAGACCAATTGAAAAAAATTAGAGATAAAAATCATAGGGTGCTTGTTGTAGGCGACATGAATATTGATTATAACGTAAATAGTTGTATTGTAGAGGAGATCAATATTCTGCTACTTGAGGAAGAACTCGAACAGAAGGTAAATGAAGTAACACGACCAGAAAGTGGCAGCATATTGGACCATTGTTATAGCGAAGTAAACTGGAACTTAAATGTAACTTTAGAAGAGTTTAATGTCTCTGATCATCTTACAGTGATAATAAAACTACCTTTGTATAAGAGAAAAGCAAGTGAAACAATCCAAGTAACGTCTTTTAACTACAAAGATGGAAATATAAAAAACATATCAGACGAACTAAGAAAAATTGACTGGGACAACTATTTATTAAACGAAGACCTAGAAAGTTCCGTTCTAAAGCTAGAATTATTATTAAAAACACTAGCAAATGAGTACTGCAAAACAAATATAGCACGTAAAAAAGGAAAACCGTGGACACCTAAGTGGCTTCGAAACAAGAGAAGTAGAATGATGGCAGCTTATAACGCATGGAAGAAAAATAGAACAAACATGGATATGGAAATAAGATATAAAAGTCTTAAACATGATTATAGAAAAGCTTCTAAAATGGCATATAATGCGCATCTAAATGAAAAATTAAGTGAACAAGACAGTAGAAAACTTTGGAATAACATAAGAGAATTAACATATACTACAAAGCCTAAGGGAAATGAAAACATAAAATTAATCACAGCAGGAGAAACGGAAAACTCGTTTAATGATTTTTTTGGAAACATAGCAAATAAAGTAAAAGTTACAATTCCTGAAACAGCGTCAGATCCACTAAAATACAGTTCACAGGCTTTATATAAATTTGACCTAAAACCACCAACAGCAAACGAATTAAACAAGCTAATTAACACTATGCAGCCAAAAAGAAGTGCTGGGCACGACGAGGTAAGTAGTAAATTAATTAAACTCTTAAAATTTGATCTCATAAAGCCGCTACAAATAATATCAAAGAAAATGATTGAAACATCAACTTTTCCAGACACGTGGAAAATAGCTAAGATAATACCGTTGTATAAAAAGGGAGCCAAGGATGTAGAGGGTAACTACAGGCCAATTAGTTTATTACCAGCAATGTCTAAAATTGGTGAGAAAATAGTTACATCACAAATATACAAACACATGGAGGCTCACAATCTTTTTCCACAAAGGCAATATGGGTTTCGTAAAGGATTATCAACATCACATGCAATCTCGGACTTATATCACGAGATGGAAAAAATGGCAGCTAGGAAAGAAAAATTTGCATTGATTCTTATAGATTTCTCTAAGGCTTTTGATTTAATTGACCACGGGATACTTTACAGAAAACTAAAAAGACTCAAGTTTGGCAATAAAACAATTAAGCTAATTAAATCGTATCTGACAAATAGAAAGCAATTTGTACAAGTAAATGGAAAGAACTCAACCACTATAGATGCGCCCACGGTAGGGTGCCCACAAGGCAGCTGTCTAGGTCCACTTTTGTATCTTCTGTACACGCTGGACATTGAGAGATTGATGAATGGAGTATTCCATATAATGTATGCAGATGACACAGGCATTCTATTAAAAATAAATGAAAAAAATGGGGCTGAAGAAATTGAGAGTAAGATGAAACAGATAGTTGATCATTTCAATGCCTTAAGACTTAAGATGAATGTAGATAAAACAGAAATAATAACCAATGCTAGAATAAATAAAGAACATATTACACTTGGAGCTAACAGCATAAAAATAGGTCATGAAAAAACAACTACTTACTTAGGTATTAAAATTAACCCAAAATGCAGCTGGAAAGACCAAATAGTAAAAATTAAAAACAAAGTAATGGCAGGTATAGCCGCATTAGCCAGGGTAAAACGCACAGCAGTAATAAAAACTAAAGTGCTAATTTATAATGCCTTGATAAAACCACACCTAGAGTATGGTATAACATCTTGGTATCCTACAACTACAGAAGCTGAAAAAAACACTTTATCAAGAATTCAAAAGATAGCAGTAAGGTTAATAAAGGGAGTAAAAAGACCAGTACATATAAATAATCTATATAAAGAACTAAAAATCCTAACGCTTAAAGACTTATATGAAACAGCAGTAATAAATGACTTCATAACATACAAATACACAAAAAATCCTAACAAAAAAAGATATAAAATTGCAGAAAATAACAGAAGAAGCAATGGCAAATTATTGGCAACAAGTAGAGGTAAAACAATAAATGATCATGTTAAAATATTAAATAATACAACAGATTCATGGAATACTAATATTTTCAAACGAAAAACAGTTATCAAAAACATAAGAAAGGAAAGAATATCAAATTACATTAGTCTCTGTGATACCACGACCTGTTACATCTGTAATAATGACACATAATACCTCTGGTGGGGATAATATCAACCGCATTGCACCATCATCTCTATCTATACAATTTCCCAAAAGAACAACATATCTTCAACTAATCTATCAATCCCTTGCAGTGGGATTCTATCTATCATCCTTTGTTTGCCTTCTTCTTGTGCCTATCAATAGAACCAAATATTGTGCATAAAACCAATTGTTTTGTCCCAAAATTCCTGAGCAAAGAAGAGCTGGGTATACATAAGCTCGCTTTCTGTGAGGCGTATGCCCCGATGATGACAACACTAATACGTCAAAATTCCACTATAAGAACAATGATGTACCAGATTTCGCGAGTGTCATATTCGAATAAAATCAATCAATCAATCAATCAA
>NZ_JBGCDL010000203.1:0-4731 GCF_045105435.1 Kordia sp.
TCAGCAAGAACGTTCAGTAAAGTAAAATAATTCGTGAATTCGTGGTAAAATAGATTCCTGCCTACACTTCAATATGTTCAGTAACCACGCAGGAATAAAAATAGTAAAATAATTAACGTGAGTTCGATATAATTATTTTGATATATATATCAGCAACTTACTGCAAGTGTCAAATCGAGCGCAGTCGAGATTCAATCGAAATCGTAGTTTTGTAAGTGTTCTCGACTGCGCTCGAACTGACAAGTGTTTGATTATTATTGAATTATGTGTAGAATAAAGACTTTTTACGTCGAACTGACGTTAATTAATAAGATACTGAGCTTATAACATTCTAGATTTAAGATGACGCGAAAAAACACGTTTTACAAATTCCATAATAGCATCATGTTAAAACAACATGATGCACATAGTAAATAGTAGAAACCTAACGGAAGTTTTTCTTAACACGATCCAATTCACGCTTGTTGTCGCGATCTTTCATCGTTTCACGTTTGTCGTGAATCTTTTTACCTTTTGCAAGTGCAATTGATAATTTAGCCAATCCTTTTTCATTTAAGAATAAACGCAAAGGAACAATGGTTAATCCAGAGTTTTTTACTTGTTTGCTTAAACCACGCAATTCTTTTTTATTTAATAAAAGTTTACGTGTACTTCTTGGCTGATGATTGTAATGCGTTCCAAAAGCATATTCTTCAATATACATATTCACCACAAAAAGTTCGCCGCGTTCGTTGAATTCGCAGAAACTTTCGGCAATAGACGCTTTGCTCAATCGAATGGATTTTATTTCCGTTCCAGAGAGGACAATTCCCGCCGTATACTTATCTAAAATTTCGTATTGAAAGCGTGCCTTTTTGTTTTGTATGTTGATGTTTTTTTGCATAAATGGACGCAAATATAGCCATTTCACTAGAATTTGTAATAGATTTTACATTTTATATAAGAGACTGTTTTAATTTTTGAAATCTGATTTTATGATTTTGAAATCCTCTTTTTTTGAAAACATACATAGTTTTACAGCTTTTGACTTGTTATTTTAGTTATCTAACTTAATTTAAATTCGTACGAAAATTATAGTATTTGTTATATAAAATAAACAGAACGGTTTTATAAAACAGCAATAGCAATGCTTGATATTTAATGGGAAGAAAACTACTTTTAAATCATTATAAACCAAAAATATATAATTATGAAAATGCAAAAATTAAGTTCGTTAATGCTTAGAAAAGAGTCTATTACAAATTTAAATGCAGACCAATTAAAAGGAGGACACGGTTGTCCGCCACCAACGCAAACATCATGTTGGTGTAATGTAACAAGGGTAGCAGATCGTTGTCCAATATAGTTTTTACATTTTTTTAAATAAAATCAAGAAAAAAGCCATCTCATTTCGTGTGAATGAGACGGCTTTTGTATTTTTTTGCGGATGATTCGCTTAATTAACGGTCAATAATTGGACAGTTTTCGATTCACCAGAAATGGTAACAATGTATAAGTTTCCATTATTATTGTCATCAATATTTTCATAAGTTTCCTTGTTAATCAATCGATTTACAAATGCAGGAGTTGTATTGCTATGTCCCACGATTAAAACGGTTTGTCCTTTGGTTTCTTTTAAAAATTTATTCATTTTTACGCCAAAAGGATTATATGTCTTTATTTCCAACTCATGCGAATCTGCTGTTGGTTTTGCTGTTTGAAGCGTTCTGTTATAATTTGTTGAATACACTGCGTCAAAAGGTACTTTTTTAAATACATCTGCCCAATATGTAGCTCTGTTGTGTCCTTGTTTTGTTAACTCTGGATTTTTATTGCTTTTGTCAGAACGATCTTTTTCTGCATGACGAATTAAATAATATACAGAAGTATCAGTGTCAGAAGCTGTTGTAATTTCTTTTTTTTCTTGCGCAAAGCAATTTACGACTAAGAATAAACTCAGTACAAATATGATATTTTTTTTCATTAGGTGTTTGTGTTTTTTTATTAACTAATAGCCAGTGCAATTTCGATCATTTCTTTGAAAGTTTGCGCACGTTCATCGGAAGTTGTGGTTTCATCTGTTACCAAACTATCCGATATTGTGAGTAAAGATAATGCTTTTACTTGAAAACGCGCAGCAATTGTATATAAGGCAGCAGTTTCCATTTCAACACATAAAACACCATACTTTGCCCATTTTTTATAATAATTTGGATCTTCTTGATAAAAAATATCACTCGTTAAGATATTTCCAGCTTTTACAGGAATGTTTTTTTCTTTCGCCGCGACAATCGCATCCATAAATAATTCCGCATGAGCGGTTGGTGCAAAGTTTTCTCCCTGAAACGGTAAATTATTCATGCAACTGTTTGAAGAAGCAGACATTGCCACTACAATATCACGAATATTTACGTCTTTTTGGTACGAACCAGCACTTCCAACTCTAATTAGTTTTTGTATATCGTATTCATTAATTAATTCATGTACGTAGATTGAAATTGATGGCGCGCCCATTCCTGTACCTTGCACAGAAACAGGTTTTCCTTGAAAAGTTCCTGTGTAGCCAAACATGCCACGAACGTCATTATATTGTACTGGATTTTCTAAAAATGTTTCAGCAATCCATTTGGCACGCATAGGATCGCCAGGAAGTAAAACCGTGGGCGCAATAGCTCCTTTTTTTGCATTGATGTGTATACTCATAATTAATAGGTATTTTGTGATGAAGTTCCTGTAACAATCGCAATTCCGTTGGAAGTTCCAATACGTGAAACTCCAGCATCTATATATGCTTTTGCAGTTTTTAAATCGCGAATTCCGCCAGAAGCTTTTAGTTTTGCTTTTCCGTTTACGGCTTTTCTCATAAGATCGATCGCTTCTAAAGTTGCGCCGCCTGTACCAAAACCTGTAGATGTTTTTACGAAATCAGCACCAGCTGCAACGGCAAGTTGAGAAGCTTTTATAATTTCTTCACCCGATAAGTAACAGGTTTCAATAATAACTTTTAAGAGCGAATTACTAGCTGCAAATTTTAGTTGCCTGATTTCTTCTTCGACTAAATCTTCTCGTCCAGATTTTAACCAACCAATATTGATGACCATGTCAAACTCAGTAGCGCCATCGAGTTTTGCTTGTTGCAATTCAGCTATTTTCGCTTCTGTACTCATCGCGCCAAGCGGAAAACCGATAACACAGCATACTTTTACCGTTCTGTTGGTATATAAGCGTTCTTTTGCCAGTTTTACATGACAACTGTGTACGCAAACAGAGAAAAAATTGTGTGTTTCTGCTTCATTACAGAGCTGTTCAATGTCTGCAATAGTCGCGGTTGATTTTAGTAATGTGTGATCTATATAGCGGTTTATATCCATGAAACTTTCAGTTTTGCTGTAAATATACTTAAAAAGGAAGCTGTCAAAACTGATAATTATCACGAAACGGTCATCATTCGTAAACTTTTTACACGTTCGTTAAAATTAGTTTCTGCTACAGGAAGCTGTACGTTTTCAAATAAAGCGATAAAATGTGCATTGTGCTCGTGCGCTTTTCCATTTAAAACATTGAAATGGACAAACGAACTCCATAATACTGCTTTTAGCTCCGTTTTTGTTTCGTTATACATGCGAATTTCTACCAATAATTGTTTTTTGCTGTAGTGAAGTAATTGCGATTCAATAGTAACAATTTCCATCACATTTGCAGGACGAACGTAGGCAATTTGATGTGAACCTACAACCCAAGTTGTTCCAGTTTTCTTGGCATTTTCAAAAATATCCAAATCGTAATGTTCAATAAGTTGATCTTCTCTTGCATTGATGAGGTAATCTAAATATTTACTATTGTTGAGGTGATTTAACGGATCGCAATCTTGGAATCTGATTTTGGTTTTACTGGCTAAAATTTTTGGTAATTGTTTCATTTTGAGTTGTTTTAAAATATACCAATCGGTATATTTTTAGTTAAAAAAATAGTTTTATGCTCTTAATTCGGTGTCAATCATTGTATCAATTTGATTCATGGTATCTTGAATATAATAATCGTCATCCATTGTATATGCCATAAAAATTGCACCTTGAATCATCGTGTCAATTCGTTTTGCGGCAGCCATAGCATTGACGTCAGTACTAATTTCACCTTGTTCAATTCCATCTTCAATAATGGTAGCCAATTGGTCTTGAATACGCTGAATAATAGTGCGTACGTTTTGTAATAATAATGTATTTTGATTGTTCGCGTCCACGCCGACATTTAAAATTGGACAACCGCCCATTTTGTTGGTATATAGATAGTAATTTCGATAAAAATCAGAAATTAATAATAGTTTTTCAATCGGAGAATCGCTTTTGTCCATGTGCTTCACAATCTCCCTCATTAAACTTTTTACCATGAATTTAAACGCAGCTATTGCCAATTCTTCTTTGTTCTTAAAGTTTCCGTAAATGGCGCCTTTTGTCAAACCTGTAGCATTGGTAATGTCAGAAATGCTTGTTGCCGCATATCCATTTTTATTAAAAATAGGTGCGACAGTTTCTATAATATAAGTAGCAGTTTTTTCAGCTTTTCCAATCATAGGTCAAATATAATAAAAAATATACCGATCGGTATAAAATTGTGTTTTTATAGTAAAAACGTAGTTGAAGTATAGTTTCTGTGTATTTATAAGTGTTTGATTATTAGTAAATTTATAAAATAGTTGTCATGAAGAAAACGAATTTAGACGTAAAATTACATTTGAAAAAGAAAAAAATTGCT
>NZ_JBGCDL010000204.1:0-4785 GCF_045105435.1 Kordia sp.
CAATGTGTTTTCAATTGTTTCACGCGCTTCCAATTCAGATAATTGATATTGTTCTTTCAATCGCTTATAATTGTACAACCTGCCCAAACCATCAAATAACGTGTAGTTGAGGTTTACAGAAGCGTTGTAACGCGAACTTTCAGCACCATTTAAAACCGTTGTATTTCCGTTGGAAAATTCGGCTTCGGTATTATCTAAATTATAAGTTGCACCCGCATTTCCTGTAACCGTTGGCAAATAACCAGAATTTAAAATACTCGTATTATTTTCGGCAACTTTTACCGTATTATTGGCAATTTTAATTCCGTAATTATGCTCCAATGTCAATTGAATGGCATCATCTGGCGTAAGCATTTGTTGCGCATTCATATACATTCCGAAAAAAACTAAAATAGCGGTTATGTAAATTTTATTCTGCATTTGCTTCGTTTTGTGTGTTAAGAACTTGTACAGTTTCTACTGCTACTAATTCTCTTTTTCGTTTTTCTTCTAAAAGATGTGCTTCGTGTTGTTGTTCTCGTACTACACGTTCTACTTCTTCTTTGCTAATATCTCTGTTGTAATACAACCACTTTCCTTTTTGTTTTATGTAATTACTAAACGATAAGAAAATTGGCAATACAATCAATGTTAATACTGTGGCAAAACCAATTCCGTATGCAATAGAAATTGCCATTGGTTTTAAAAATTGTGCTTGCCTACTAACTTCAAAAATTAACGGCGCTAAACCTGCAACAGTTGTAATTGAAGTTAAAAAGATGGCTCTAAAACGTGAGCGACCTGCTTCGTACAAAGCATCATTAAATGACAATCCTTCGCGTAAATTGCTGTTAAATCGTCCAATCAATACGAGTCCGTCGTTGACCATAATTCCAATCAAGGCAATAATTCCCAACATGGAAAGTATGTTTAATGGGAAATCATGAAACCAATGTCCCCAGGCAACGGCTGGCAAACTAAGCGGAATTAGTAATAATAATAATAAGGGCTGACTGTAACTTCTGAAGGTAAATGCAATAACAATATAAATTAAAATCAATACTGTAAGTCCTACAGGTCCTAACGAATCCATTAACTTGTTACGTTCTCTATTTTGTCCTTCGTATGATGGTGTTACGGTTGGATATTTGGATAAAATCTCAGGCATAATTTCATCTTTAAGTTCAGCCATAATATCGGTTGCACTTGTTTTTTTGGTGTCTTTAATATCTGCGGAAACCTGAATTTCTCTACGACCT
Organism: Kordia sp.; assembly: GCF_045105435.1. GTDB lineage: Bacteria > Bacteroidota > Bacteroidia > Flavobacteriales > Flavobacteriaceae > Kordia. The sequence continues at coordinate 1,239 of NZ_JBGCDL010000204.1, forward strand.
TCTAAGTGATTTATGGCAACTTCTCCACGTGCAATACTGTAACTCGCTATTTCTTTTAAAGGAACACGTTGTCCACTTGGCGTGATGATGCGCATATTATCCAAATCATTAATAGAAGAACGATTTGGCTTATCGTACCGAATCCAAACGCGAATTTCGTCCTGTCCGCGCTGAAAACGTTGTGCTTGCGCGCCAAAAAATGCCGATCGTACTTGTGTCATTACCGTTCGTAAATTTAAACCCAATGCATACGCACTTTCGTTCAGTTTTAAACGGATTTCTTTAATTCCAACAGGATCTGTATCGGTTACATCTTTAAGTAATACGTTATTTTTAAGTATTGTTTTAAGTTCTGTTTTTACAGCTTTTAGTTCGGCAATATTATTCCCTAAAAAGGAAACTGACACGGGAAGTCCACCAAAATTTCCACCGCTTCCGTACACTAAACTTTCAATACCAATAATAGGACCAACGGCATCTTTAATTCGGTTAGATACTAAATCGGAGGTAATTTCATTTGGGCGTTCTTCACCGGGCAACAAATTAACTTCTAAAGAAGCAGTTGCGGCGCCAGGGCCAATTTTACGAATCATATTCTCTACCAAATATTTCTTCGAATCTTCGCCAATATATTCGTCATTAATTGCTTTGGTCACTTCTTTTGCTTTGCCTTCAATAAAAGCAATAATACTGTCGGTTACTTTTTCGTTGGTTCCGTTTGGCATGTTTAGCGTAATAGTTACTCTATCACTGGCAATTCTTGGAAAAAACGCACCTTTAATAATTCCTGCTTGAAAACTTGCTCTGGTCAAAATGACAAAGACAATAAAAAATGAAAACGTTAAGAATTTATTTTTTAAAGAAAATCGTAATGCTGGGCTATATACTTTGTCGCGCAACCAATTCATAATAAACTCACCAAACTTGTTAATGTAGCGTAGTTTTGAAAACAATCTTGGCAACAAGCCTTTTGGTTCGTTATTTTGAACGCGCAATGCTTTAGAATGTGCCAAATGCGCAGGCAAAATAATTAATGCTTCTACTAATGATACCACTAAGGTGAGAATTACCACAACGGAAACTTCTCCAAAAAAGTCACCAATCCGTCCATCTAAAAATAGAAAAATACTAAAGGCTAAAATGGTAGTAACTATGGCAGAAATAATAGCGGGCAATACTTCCATAACACCATCAATAGCAGCTTCTTCTGGCGATTTCCCTTTTTCGTATTGTTGGTAAATGTTTTCAGCAATAACAATTCCATCATCCACCAAAATACCAATTACGATAATCATCCCAAAAAGGGACAATACATTAATGGTAACGTTAAAATATCCTGCAAACATAAACATTCCTAAAAAGGCAACAGGCAAACCAAATGCTACCCAAAATGCCAAACGTGTATTTAGGAATAATGATAAAAATATGAGTACGAGTATCATTCCAATCACTGCGTTTTCAGTCAATAATGCAGTACGTTGAACCAATGTGGTCGATCTGTCATTTACAACATCCAATCGGACATTTTCATATTTTTGATTGAATGCAGTAATGTATTCTTTTGTTTTTTCTGCGGAAGAAATTAAATCTTCAGTATTGGTACTTGTAATGCTTATATTGATGGAAAGATTGCCATTAAAATAATTGGCATTTGGCGTTTCGGAAAACTGATCGCGTACTTGCGCAACATCTTTTAAGCGAATAATTCGTCCGGATGCATCTGATTTTACAACCAAATTAGACAATTCGTCTGCGTAATACGAACGTGCGTTGGCACGAATTAAATATTCTTCGGCACTCGTTTTTATAGTTCCACCAGTAGTAATTAAACTCGCTTGATTAATAGCATTTGACACTTCTGTAAACGACAAATTATACGCGAGTAAACTAGCTTCGTTGATGGCAATTTCAATTTCTTCATCAGGATATCCGTTGATATTAATTTGAGAAATACCATCAATACCGCGCAAATCATTTTCTATTTGACGTCCAATTTGCTTTAACGTTGCTAACGGAATTCCATCACCACTTATGGCAAAAGAAATGGTTTCACGTATGGCTTCTCGTTTGGCAACTACCAAAGGTTCCATTCCTGTGGGAAACGAAGGCACACGATCTACGGCGTTTTTTATTTCCAGCAGCATAAAATCAATGTCTCTTCCTTTTTCAATTTCAACATTAATTACGCCGCTATTTTCATTGGAAGTTGAGGTTACACGTTCTACGCCACTCAATCCTTTAAGATTGTCTTCAATTTTAAGTACAATTCCTTCTTCAATTTCCTGTGGAGATGCTCCAGGATACGTAATATTAATATTTACGTTTTTAGAATCGACTAAAGGGAAAAAAGAAGAATTTAACGTGAGTGCGCCATATATTCCAAATATCACAAATAAGGCAATGACAATATTTACAGCAACGCTGTGCTTTATAAAGTAAGCAATTATTTTTCTCATGACTTACTTGGTTTTTTTAGATGCTGGTTTGGTTGCGGTACTATCTGTTACCTTTTCAGAAGTTAGCGGTTTTACTAACATACCAGCATACGCACCCGGAACCGATTTTGATAAAATAACTGTTCCGTCCGGGATATTTTTAAGTACTGCTTTTGTATCTGAAAAATACACAGGAGTTACTTTTATTACATCTAATATACTGTCTCGTACTATAAAAACTTGATCATTGTCGAGCACTAAATTTCGGTCTACTTCAATTGCGTTTGCTTCTTCTTTTGCATTTAGATTGGCTTCTAAATACATACCTTCTTTTAGTTTTTCGTCTGTTACTTCTATATACGCTGTAATGGTTTGTGTAGTAGCATCAATACTTCCGTTGACACGGGAAACGACACCCGAAAATGTTTCAGTTCCATCAAGATTGTTTAGTACTACTTGTTCGCCAACTTTTAGCAGACTTGCATATTTTTTGCTTAACGCTACTTCCATTTCGTACTCTGAATCGTCAATAAAAGCACCCAATTTTTGTCCATTACGTATTAATGAACCTTCTGTAACTAAGGCTTCTGTTAAAATTCCTGAAAATGGTGCGCTAATCGTATACTTTGACAAACGTTGCTCTAAGTTTTTAACGTTGTAATAATTTGTTACAATGTTTCGTCCTGTAATAAAGTACTTTTCTTTTTCGGTAATCATTTCAGGTAGCGTAGGTGTGGTTTTGTTTAGATCAAAACTACTTAGGTATTTTTGCCATTTTGGGTAAATATCTGGAAAGTCCAATCGTAAATCGGGCATAATAGCTGCAATTGAGTTGTACAAATTACTTTTGGACGATTGTACATTTGCGTAATATTCGGCAGCATCAATACGAATCAATGTTTCTCCGCGACGATATTTTTGTCCAGGTTTAAATAATTTTCTGTTCGCTTTAAAAATTCCTTGCACTTCTGCGTACAATTCTACGCGTCTTTTTGCCACTAAACTTCCGTTAGCAGGAATAATAATAGGAACTGTTGTGTTTTGAACGGTATCTGTATATATCGTTTTAACAACTTTTTTTGGAATAGGTTTCTTTTTCTCTTTACTATTGG
>NZ_JBGCDL010000205.1:0-20759 GCF_045105435.1 Kordia sp.
AAGCGATATTTCACGGTCCCGATTGTTATATTTCTCCAAATGTGTACAGCACAACACAATTGCCAACTTGGAATTATGTAAAAGTGCATATTTCGGCGAAAGCCACACGAATGCCAACGAATGATTCGCTTATTCATTCGATTGCAGAAATGACATCTTTTTTGGAAAATTCACAAAAACCGTATGTGTTAGATGTGAAGAATCCGAGAGTACAAACGTTAGCCGATTATATTATAGGATTTAGATTAGAAATTACGGCTTGGGAAGGGAAATTTAAACTTTCGCAAGATAAATTACCCAAAGACAGGCAACTTGCCAAAGAGGAATTGATAAAAAAAAGTCGCCAGGATGTGACGACTTTTCTCAACAACATTATATAGCTAACACTTAACGCTATAAAACGCATGTATACTGAACTATGATGTATGGCAGCATCGTAGTTTATTGTATATTTTTATAATTCAGAATATTTTATTGTACGTCGTAAGACACTAAACTTCTTTCGACAGTGTGCAACGAACTATTTGCATAAGATGATGTATTAAATATAAACCCAATACCTCCAGCAAAATAATAACGGTCACGTCCATCGTGTGGCGTTGTACCTGGCGCTTCTCTCGCATATACTTCCATCCATTGACAGTCAAAATCGCCTACAGTAGTTGATATCATTTCATTTCCTTCTGCCAATGCAGTGTATAAATAGAATGAATTGCTATTTCTTATTAAAAATTCTTGATTGTCATCCCTTGAATAGAAAACTTTTCCATATTCATTTATAAGATATCCCAAAGAATCTCTGTAGTGTTTAAAATGTTCGCCATTGGGAGAACAGAATGCTTGATTGGCTTCGTTTCCGGAAGTTCGCGTTCTAAATGTAAAAAAGGTTTCTCCATTGATATATTCAGTCCCAATAATTTTGACAGAGTCTGTAACATTGATATTTTCAAATTCAGTGGATGCGCCATTTAACCTACGTTGATGTTCATACACCCAAGAATTTCCAACGGTTAAGGCATAAAAATTTTCTTCTGTTTCAGGAATCGTGCTGTCGTCAGTAGAACATGACACACAAATAAGTACTAGAAAAACTAGTAGTAACGTTTTTTTCATAATCGGTATATTTATTAAAATTGGTAAAAAGTAATTATGAAGTATGCGCGTTTGGTTTTAATTGATTCGGTCTGCTTTTTTAACGAAGCTTTTTTTGTTTTAGTATATGTGTTGTTTAAATTCTTCAAAATTGAGTCCACCATAATTCCCTGAACTCATTAGTAATACTGCCGTTTGAGTTAAGTTTTGACCGAATAAATATTCTTTAAATTTTGCTGGATCTGTGTAAATAATTAAATCATCTCGTTCAAAAGCTTCTGCAATTTGTGCTTCAGAAACCGAATCGAGTTGCTTTATTTTTACAGCATTTGGCGAATAGAATACAACAGCTTTGTCTGCTGCATCTAACGCGCCTTTGTATTCTTTTAAAAATTCGGCATTCAGACTACTATAGGTATGTAATTCCAAACAGGCAAAAACAGTTCTGTCCGTATATTGCTCTTTTACAGCTTGTGTCGTTGCTTTTACTTTACTTGGCGAATGTGCAAAGTCTTTGTACACTACAGTAGCATTTTTCTCTGCAATTTTCTCCAAACGCTTGCTGGCTCCTTTAAAGGTAGAAATGGCTTCATAAAAATCTTCTTCGTCTACACCAATATGTTGGCAAATCCATTTTGCTCCTGCTAGATTGTTGAGGTTGTGTTTTCCAAATACTTCAATTGGCATAAAACCATCGGGAGTTTCTAATAAGGTTTCTCCGTTTTCAATAGTATAATTTGGCGTTTTGTAACTTAGTTTACGAATCGGATTTTCGGAAGCTTCTACCACACGTACTACTTCTGTATCTTCTTCATTGTAATTGATGCTTCCGCCTTTGGTAATAGAATCTACAAATATTTGAAACTGCTCAACATAATTCTCGTATGTTGGAAATACATTGATATGATCCCAAGCAATTCCGCTTAATAACGCAATGTTTGGTTTATACAAATGAAATTTTGGTCTGCGATCAATTGGCGAAGACAAATATTCGTCTCCTTCCAACACAATAAAATCGTTTTCTTCGGTAAGATGCACCATCGTATCAAAACCTTCTAATTGTGCGCCAACCATATAATCGACTTTGATTTCATGGTAATTTAATACATGCAAAATCATCGAAGTAATTGTTGTTTTCCCATGACTTCCACCAATAACAACACGCGTTTTATATTTTGATTGTTCGTACAAAAACTCTGGATATGAATAAATGGTTACACCTAATTCTTGTGCTTTCAACAATTCGGCATTATCAGGTTTTGCATGCATTCCTAAAATAATAGCGTCCAAATCGGTTGTAATTTTTTCGGGGAACCAACCAAAAGTTTCTGGTAGCAATCCTTTTGCGTTCAATCGTCCTTTTGAAGGTTCAAAAATAACATCATCACTTCCTGTAATTTGGTATCCTTTGGCATGTAAAGCTAGTGCTAAGTTGTGCATTGCGCTTCCGCCAATTGCTATAAAATGTATTCGCATGTTTTGTAGAGTTGTAAAAGTGTAAAGATAAACCGCTTTTTTGTTTTTTGGGAATTTTATTGATGAAACTCTATTTTGAATTTCCCTTTTCTAACGCATCAAAATTACCTATCAATAGCGCATAATCACTTCATAAACACGTACTTCTTCTCTTTTATTAGCACGAAACCAACCTAATTTAATTGTAATTTCTTACTTTTAAAGGTAAAAACCAACAACAATAAAATAATTAACCACTAATTCAAACCAAAATGGACAACAACAAAATCAAAGCATTTTTCGATGAAATCATCTTAGACAAATTTTTAATGAACTTTATTCCTGGACTTATATTGTTCTTTGTAGTAAGCAGATTCGTAGGAGGCGGAATGGGCGAAGGACTTACCGTATTTTTAATTGTAATTTCATTTTCTTGGATTTTAGGAGTGCTCTTAGAAATGATCTTTTTCAAAAAAGCATTCGCAAACAGACGAGGAGAAAAAGCGTATAGTAACACCGAAAATCTGAATTTATTATTTGGTAAAATTGGAATCAGTATTCTAATTGCCTGTATTTTTTGGATTGACATACAATCTGTTATCAATTATTTTGAATATAGTGGCAGCATAAAAGGAATGCAAATTTTTATGATTATTCTAAAATTTGTAGTCTTTGCTTTAGCCGGACTTTATTTGTATATGCATTACTTAAAAAGTAAAATAAAAGAATAGTATATAGCTCCAATTATATATTAAATTCAGAAAGAGTATTCGGTTAATTCCCCATACTTTTTCTGAATTTATTTTTGTTGACTATTTTGTAACAAAACAATAGTAAAAACCATTCTGGTAATATTGTAACGAATTCTATAATTTTGCAACCAATACTTTACATTAAAACCATGTTACCATGCAAGAAATCATCACTTTCCTTAAAAATAGTTGGACCTTACGAACGGTGTTATTAATCACGACAATTTATAGTGTTACCACACTGATATTTGAACGCACCATTGAAGTTTCTGAAATCGTAATCACTTTCTTTGTAGGCTTGTATTGTGTTTGGGGATTTGCTAAACCTCCTAAAAAAAGTCAGCAATAAGTCGTATTTTTATAGAAACTAACGTTTATCAACTTTTCTATGAAAACAACAAACTATTCCATTTTTAAACTCTTCCTCTTTTGTTGTTTTTTTGCGAATGCACAAGTAACAATTCAAAAAACAAATTCTACTTGGAACTTACTTGTCAATGAAAAACCGTTTGAAGTAAAAGGTGCTACGTTTGGTCATGAAGATGACGCAGCTAATTATGATATGTATTTTAAAGACTTGCAGTCACTTGGCGTGAATACAATTAGAACGTGGGCAACTGGAAAAAACACCAAAAAACTGCTAGATGCTGCGCAAAAATATGACATTAAAATCATGGTTGGTATTTGGATGCGACACGGACGACCTGGCATGGAAGACGATGATAGCTTCAATTACCTAAAAGATACAGAAGGCATGGAAGTCATGTACAAAAATGCCATCAATGTTGTAAAAATGTACAAAGAGCATCCTGCGGTTTTAACTTGGGGAATTGGAAACGAAGTCTACCTCAACATGGAAACAGATGCTGAAAAAGAAGCGTATTCTAAATTCTTAGAACGTGTTTGTAGTCGTATTAAAAAGATAGATCAAAATCATCCAATTAGTTCTACAGAAGCATGGACCTTTGGACTTGATTGGTGGGGAAAACACGTGCCGTCTATTGATATTTATGGACTGAATAGTTATGGTGCTGGCGCAAATTTCCTTTCGGAAGAATTGACAAAAAGAAACATTGACAAACCCTATATCATTACCGAATTTAATGTTACGGGCGAATGGGATATTGAACAAAAAATAAATGGTGTAAAAGTAGAACCATCTGACGAAGAAAAATACACAACAATTGTTAATGGCTACCACAATTGGATCAAAAATAAATCAAATTGTTTAGGTGTGTATATGTTTCATTATTCCAACGGAAACAACTTTATGTCACCTTGGTTATTTACACATCATAAAGGTTTTTATCGTCCAACTTATTGGGGAATTCGCAAAGCATACACAGGAAAAGAACCCACGAATGCCATTCCTAAAATTAACACATTTCAATTGCCCAAAACTACACTGCAAAGTAACACTTGGATTCCTGTAACTTTGGCTGTTTCTGATGCTGAAAATGAGGCTCTAAACATCAGTTTCTATTACAATCAACGCACAGGAAGTCGCAAACGTAGAGATCAAATTAACAAACTCAACTATAGAGGTTCGCTTACGGATGGTTTTGAAATTCAAATCCCAAAAGCACATGGCGCAGTTAAAATCTATGTGAATGTGCAAGATACGTTCAATAATGTCGGAATTGCTTCTACAGGAATCACCGCGACAGATGAAGACGCCAAAAACAAAAAATATTTAGTTCCTAAAGCGACACTTCCTTTTTATGTATATAAAGATGGAAACGATTTGCCATATATTCCAACCGCATACATGGGAAATTACCAAGCTATGAGCGTAGATACGCAAAATACGGAAGAAGTACATTCGGGAAAATATGCGCTAAAAATAGACTACAAAGAACGAAGTGGTTGGTACGGAATTGCCTTTGTAGATCCAAAAAATGATTGGGGAGATATTTTAGGTGGTTACGAAATTGAAAATGCTAAAAAATTCACTTTTTGGGCAAAAGCAAGTCGTGATGGCGTTACCGCAACTATTGGTTTTGGACTGATTGACAAAGATAAACCGTTTCCAGACACGGCAAAAAAATCTAAAAAACTAGAATTGACGAGTGAATGGAAAAAGTATACAATCAAATTAAAACGTTCCGATTTGAGTTGCATTCGTTCGGGTTTGGTATTGTTTTCCAACAGCTTTGGTTTTCCACAAAGTATTTATATTGATGAGGTGGTTTTTGAGTAAAAATGTTCTTTTTATTTTCAATGGATTACAGGAAGTTATAATTTAACTTTTGAAATTCGTTACCAATTTCCCTAAGAGTTTTTTTCTTACTCAGTGAAAAGTTTCTAATTATTTTATATCTTTTGTTTTTACTAAAGTTACTTTACCAACAATAATTTCGTTCAAAACTTATACTCATAATGAAATATATTTTATTATTCGCAATCTGTATCATTGTAATTTCCTGTGCTGATAAGGCAACTAATGACAATTTAGAATCGCAGCTCAACATATTATTTGAAGAAGAATTTTCTCAAGATGAACCTGGAGGTTCTATATTAGTAAAAAAAGGAGATAAAATAGCGTATTTAAAAAGTTATGGATTAGCTGATTTGACTACCAAAGAAAAGATTACTGAAAATACAATTTTCAATACGGGTTCAATTTCAAAAACATTTGTGGCTAATGGAATTCTGATTCTTAATGAACGAGACTCGCTATCGCTAGATGATAATCTTTATAAACATTTCAATGATTTCAAGAATAAAACACTTGCCGAAAAAGTAACTATCAAACACATGTTATCACACACATCTGGATTGCCTGATCTCCGAAATGCATGGGATAAAGAGAACTTTGATTTTTATCTCACTGCAAAAGATAAGGAAAACTTTGATCCTTTAAAACAAGCGGACAGTTTAAATTTTGAACCTGGAGCAAAGTTCGAATATTCAAATCCATCATATAATGGATTAGCCTTAATCATTGAGCAATTAACAAATGAACCTTGGCAACGTTTTATTGAAAACAACATATTTAAACCATCTGGTATGCAGCATAGTAAAATAACCAATGGCTCATACCCTGAATCTGGAGTTGCACACGCGTATGACAATTATTATGAAAAAGGAGATAGTATTTATTATGGAGCGTATTATGAATATGATTATGGAGAATTTACAACTTTTGCAGCCGCAGGAAATGGAGGTATCTGGGCATCAGTTTTAGATCTTGCAAAGTATGAAGAATCCATTCAAAATAATGTATTTCTTAGCAAAGAAATGACTAACGAATCTAGAACCGTATTCCACCCAAAAGGATGGTCTGAAACAACAGCTCCTTATATTGGATATGGTTGGTTTACTGGCGAACATACGCTATTTGAAGTACAAAGCGATTTTAATATTGATTTTATTTATCACACTGGATCGCAAGGAGGTTTTAGAGCGTTCTTTGTTAAAATACCAGAAAAAGATATTCTCCTTGTAGGTCTTTTTAATAGACCCTTAACAGATTTTAGAAAATTATTATTTGATACAACTACGATACTAGAAAAAAATAATTGGTTAGAAGATTAGAAGCATCCATATTAAAAATCTTCGCGAGTTTTCTATCCATTTATATTTATCAAATCAATTACTTTAACACGTGACTTTTCACACACAAATACGTTAAAAATAAAATAGGCATCAGGAAATGGAAGATAAGTTACAAAGAGGTGTTGTTATACTTAATCAAGAACAAACTTTGTGGAGGAAAATGAAGTGCAAAGAATTTTTAAACATTCAAAAAGGTGATCCTTATATTTATACTATGGACAAAAATCTACCTGTAAAGTTTATTCCTCACGATACATTTTCAAAGTATATAGCCTCAATCGCAAAATTATCTATATACGTATTGTTTCATAGAGGAGAAATGTTTAGAGTAAAAACTTGGGCTTTTGAAAAATTTTTTGGTGATGAAATATATTATTGTGTAATGTTTGACGATACATTTGACTGGTTTTTCTTTACTGATGACAATAGTAAAGATATTAATAAGGTTAAGGCTTTTTACCGAAATGAAACCGCATAAAACGAATTCTTATTACTTGTCTACTCACCATATTCCAAGATTATTTTAAACTTCCACATCACCCAAAATTTCCCTACCTTTCTACGCCGTATATAAACCCATGAAAAAACTGTTTTTCTTTCTAAATATATTGTTGAGCCTGTTGCTGCAAGCGCAAGACTTCCCTGCTATTTTTGAGAATTGCCTCATTTCGGATACAGAAAGTAATATTGCGCGCGCAAATCCGATTCATATTACGGAAATTGATGAAGCAAACAATCGCATCAAAACGAATTATACACAACTACAAAATCTACTTGTTGAAGCTACCGAAAAGCAATCGTGGTTTATCACGCAAAGTGAAGAAGCGTCTACCATTGTAGAAATCTTAAAAGTAGATGTAAAAAGCGGTTGGATTACGCTTGGCGAAACGTACGCAGGTGTTTTTAATATGGATGAAGGCGAAACGTTAGAATTTTTCAATCCGTTTATCAATTACAAAATTATTCAGAACAAACCTTTATTCAAAACATATCCAACATACATCAAAGACGCACAAATAAACTATATTCAAGCTGGCGGAATCATCAAAAGAGCCGAAAATGATTATGTATTACTAACGCCTGTTGTTTTTGGTGCACACGAAACAAGAGCTATCTATTATGCTACAAGTTCCGATTTGGAAAACTGGTCGTTTCAAGAGAAAAAAATACTAGATACTTCACAAATTCCATTCGCAAAGAAAAAAGGAAATATATTCAGCACAGGAAATCCGTTGCCATTAAAAAACGGCACGTATTTGGTTTTACTTGGCGTAGAACAGCCTAACGGAAACTACACGTCAGCATACATGGTTTTAAACGCAACACTAGACATTGTAAAAGCGCCACAGGAAATCAAGATTCCAAATTGGTATGGAGAAACTCAGAATAGTTTTCCGCTGGCAATCACAAAACACAACGGAGTTTACAGAGTGTTGTTTCACAGAAGAAGCAAGCGGTTTATTGAATCGGAAGTACACGAAATTACTACGAAAAACATTCTAAAAGCGTTCAATCAAAACAAAGGAATCATTTCGTCTAAAATCATACAAAAAGCCAAAAACGAAACAGGCTATTTGCGCGGAAAAGCAGATGATGCGAGTTACATAACGTACAATTCAAAACTCTATATATTATTGGGGAGTGAAGAATTACCTTCTGAATATCTAACTTCGTTCAATCGCGAATATGGTTTGCTTTCACTAGAAAATGACCAATGGATTCACGACGAGCGCAGTCCGTTGATAGTTAATCCGATGACGATTCACAATAAATATCCTGAATACGAATGGACTTCCGATCACTTAGGCGGTTTTATTTCTCCAATTTTTCACGATAACTATCTGTATTTATTTTTAACTTTCGGAACCGATAATCCTGATTATTTACTTTCGGGAATTAAGATAAAAACCAACTAACCAAAACCACCAACATGAAAATCATCGATCTTTCCAAACCGATCCAATACAACAAAAATGATCCTTGGTTTATGAAAGTTAAAATCAAACACAAACCGCATCGAAAAGCAAAATGGTTGATTCGCGTGTTGGGATTGCCTTTTAAATTGTTCCCGAAAGGATTTCAAGGTTGGGCAGATGATACAATTCAAAAAATGGGCGTACATTCCACCACACACATTGATGCACCTTGGCACTACTCGCCTACTGTAAATGGTGAAAAAGCCAAAACGATTGATGAAGTTCCGCTCGATTGGTGTTACGGTGACGGAATTGTGATTGACATGAAACACAAAGCCGATTTTGACGCGATTACTGTGGAAGACATCACCGAATTTTTAGAAACAAACAATCTCATGATTCAGCCAAAAATGATTGTGTTGATCAAAACGGGAAGAGACAAATATAACGGCACCAAAGATTTCCACAAAATAGGAACTGGCATGAGCGCCGAAGCAACCGAATGGCTCATTGATCAAGGAATAAAAGTCATGGGAATTGATTCGTGGGGTTGGGATTTACCATTACCATACATGCTAAAAAAGGCCAAAGAAACGGGGAATTCTGAGTTATTTTGGGAAGCGCATTTAGTCGGACAACGCAAAGAATATTGCCACATGGAACAATTGGTAAACTTAGATGCATTACCGTATTCGGGATTCAAAATTGCCGTATTTCCATTAAAAATTGTGGGCGCTTCTGCCGCACCTGCGCGTGTAGTTGCGATGATTGAATAAATTTAAAAAACGTATATGAATATAGAAATAAATACCTGTAAAGAATGTAAAAGTGACTACTTTACAAAAAAATCTCAAAGAGAAAATCTCTGTCCAAATTGTGCACATTATTTATACGGACAAAAGGAATGTAAGCATGAAATGAAAAGAGGAAGATGCTTTAAATGCCATTGGGATGGAACCATTTCTGAGCGTATTTCGGCATTAATAGATAGAAATAAAAAGAAGCTAAGAAAAGTGAAAGTAAACATTATCATTGCGCTGTTTACGTTTATAATTGGTGCCTTTTTTACTATTATTGGCACTCAAATTGCTGATGCTGCCATTTTTAGTTTGGCAAAATATTCCTTTGGTGCAAATACGTGGCTGTTGTTTGGTTTTTTCGGCATATTTGTAGCTATTGTATTTTTTATCAAAACGATGCAATATAAAAAACGATTGAAAAAAGAAATTCCGTATTTGAATTGATCGATTAAAAATAATATCTTCATAAAGAAATTTCACTCAAAGTGAAACATTAGACCAAAAACACACACGTATACCATAAAGCACACGAACCTAAAACTAAAAAACCATGGAAATATCTATCGCGCTCATTGCAATTGTTGTCATCATTCTAATTGCAATTGCTGTTATATATAACAGTTTGGTTGGCAGACGAAACCAAGTTCAAAATGCAGAAAGTTCTATTGATGTCATGCTAAAAAAACGATACGATCTCATTCCAAATTTGGTAGAAACCGTAAAACAATACATGAATCACGAAAAGGATTTATTGGAAAACATCACAGCGCTTCGATCAAAATTAGTCACATCTTCATTAGACAAACCCAAAAGAATTGCCTTAGAAAATGAATTATCGCAAGGTTTGCAACAACTCAACATCAGTGTAGAAAATTATCCAGATTTAAAAGCGAACGAAAACTTTTTAAATCTTCAATACAACTTAAACGAAATAGAAAGTCAATTATCAGCATCTCGGAGAGCGTATAATGCTTCTGTGTTGGATTATAACAACGGATTGGACAAATTTCCTTCCAACATCATTGCCAACGCTTTCAACTTTAGAAGAGAAGAATTCTTTGATGTGTATCCTGCCGAAAGAAGCAATCCGAACATAAAAAACCTGTTTAACAACGAATGATTTCAGAAGAAATAAAAAGGAAGTACGCACAAATGCTTACGGCTTTCAAAGCGACTAAAAATGATATTTTCACGCGATCAAACCGAAATTGGAAAAACACATTTTTTGTATATCTTGGCTTGGTAGCTGTTGGTTTTTTATTGGTGTTATTAGAAATTATCCAGTTTCAAAACCAGTACATGCTGCTCATCATACTTGCTGCGCCTGCAATTATTTTTATGATTCCTGGAATGATGGCGTATAGCTTGAAATCGAAATGGGCAAAAAAGTACAAAGACGAAGTTTTAAAACCCATTGTAGAAGCGCAGTTTCCTGGAATTGTCTATGAAGATCAGCAATCAATTTCTACACAAACGTTTAGAGCAAGTAACCTCTTTACAAGTCCCGATCGTTTTAAAGGAGAAGATTTATTCAGCGGAAAACTAGATGCTACAGCGTTTTCTTTTTCGGAAGTGCATGCAGAAGAAAAACATACGCGCAGAAACAAAAATGGAGGTACCACAACTTCGTACACTACTATATTTAGAGGATTGTTTTTAATTGCCGATTTCAACAAAGAAATTCAGAATGAAACCTACGTATATTCTTCTGGCGGAAAATGGTTTTCACGATTCAAACGTGTGCGATTGGAAGATCCTGTTTTTGAAGATCGATTCAATGTATACAGCGACGATCAAGTCGAAGCGAGATACGTACTTACGCCGAAAATTATGAGCCGAATTGTTGCTCTGGAAGATCGTTTTGGCGAAAACTTATACCTATCGTTCAGAGGACATCATGTGTATATTGCTATCAGTGAATCGCATAACATGTTTGAAAACAGTATTAATGATGAGGTAAGTTTCCAACAAATAGAACGTTTTCTTGCCGAAGTAAACAGCATTTTAGAAATCATCAATGACTTAGATTTGAATTTACGAATTTGGACAAAGCGTTAGTTTTGTTAGAAAAGTTTAAAACTTTATAGTTTTAAAAAAGTATGAAATAATAACCTGCGTCATTCTGAACTTGATTCAGAATCACACATAATTTATTTTAATGAGACCCTGAATCAAGTTCAGGGTGACGAAATGATACTATTACATCTTCAAAACCTTATCCTTATGCTCCGTAAACGGATCTAACTTTTCTTTTGAAATAGCTTTATTAATCCATTCCAACGCTTTTTGTTTGTCGCCTCTGTGCTTAAAAATTTGTGACAAACGGTAATATGCCCACGACACAGGAACGCCGTCTTTTGTAGTGTAATTGGTAATATATAAATACAAACACTTCTCGCCTTTATCTAACTGTAAATTATAATCGGCAGCCACTTTTCCAATTTGATAATGCATGGCATTTCGTTCGTGCTTTTTGTGCGATTTCTCAATATTTGCGATTGCTTTTAAAGGTTGATCGTTCTTTTCGTACAACTGCGTCAACTTATCATAACAAGTCATTGAACCGCCAACGCGAATGGCTTTTTTATAATACTCTTCCGCCTTTTTAGCTTCGTCATCGTATTCGTAAATATATCCTTTTGCCAAATAACCATCTACTTTGGAAAGATTCTCCAACTCATTGGCATACTTCATTGATTTCTTATAGCTTCCACCCACAATTCCAGGCAACTGCATGTACAATTCAACCATTGCCCAACGCACTTCAATATGCGTAGGATCGAGTTCTGCAGCACGTTTAAAGGCTCTCTTTACATCACCAATCAAGCCCAAAGCTTTAAACTTATTCACTTCCAAAGCTTTCATTCCTTTGGCGCCGCCGTATTTATAATGGTAATTCGCATTATAATCGTCCATTTTTACCAAATATTCATATCGCTCAATGGCTTTATCCCAGTTTTTCTGATATCCGTACGCATCGCCCAAAAGTTCTATCAACTGACGATCATTTGGAGATGCTGCAACTGCAGTTACCAAAAAACTCTCTGCTTTGCTATATTGTTTACTATCAAATAATTGTTCTGCTGTTTCTGCTGTTGTCTGACTCATTAACAACATCGGAACACATAAAAGGAATAAAAAATAATACTTCATTTGTTTTCTTTAATTTCAATAGCTGTATGCACTTATTATACCAAAGATACTATTTCATCGCCACTTGTTTCCTAAAACATTTTTAAAATTCTGCACAAGGTTGTGTATTTAAACGTGCGTTTAATCGGTCTCTAATTGCTCGCGGAATTATTTTATTCCTGAATTTCAAATACTTATAATCCCAAACATGCGCAATTGCTTGTCTAGGAATCAATTTCCATTCGTTGCTATTTTTAATTTTCACCATACAAATACGATAGAACGTTTTGGTTACCGAAACTCGTTTTTCACGATCATACGACAAGGTTTCGTAATTATTACTTTTTACAAATTCTCCACTCGGAATTATACCCGAACGTCTCGGAAAAGTTTTACTAATGGAATCCTTTTCACGAAGTTCTTTCAAAAAAGCCGCTGAAAAAACAGTTGTACGTAAGTCACTATATTCAACAATAACATATAGTGCCTTTTTGGTTTTGTACGCTTTAGAAACACATTCGATTGTTGGTTTGCTGTAAGTTGATTTTACAGTAAAAGCTTTCGTTGTATCTATTTCTTTATATCGTTTGGTGTGTAAATTTGAATATCGATCTAACTTCACATTCTTATACAATCTTTGGTCTAAACACGCTAACTTTTCAAGCACAGTTCCGTTTCTAAACATAAAAGTATAGCGATTTAAGGCTTCTTGCATTCTTTCGCTCACAGCAATATTATCCAGTTCAATTTCTTGTCCGCATACATGAAAAACACTCAAAAATAAGAGTGCATAAAAAAACTTCATCAAACTTGTATTTTTCATTTTGGAATGCTCTTTGCAATTTATCACGACAAGTACTTAAAATTACTATTAAAATGATTACTTTACATACGTAAAAATCTATTTTTTAATTTTACAATAGTACAACGTCAAAACAGATTTTACATTGTGAACAAATTTTAAACCGAATGAAAAACGTCCTCACTATATTTATGATTGTATTATTTAGTCAATTTTCAAATGCACAAGAAAAATATTCCCAATTATGGGAAGAAATTGCCGCTCTTGAAAAGAAAGGATTGACCAAATCGGCTTTTGAAAAAGCTACAGAGATATACAAACTTGCAAAGCGCGATCAAAACAATCCGCAAATCATCAAAGCATTTTTGCACAAAGCAAATTATCAAACAACGCTGGAAGAAAATGCAGAGTTGACTATTATAAACGAACTCAAAGCAGAAATTGCCACACAATCATTTCCATCAAAAAATATCTTAGAAAGTATTTTAGGACAATTGTATTGGCAATATTTTAAATCGAATCGCTATAAATTTTACAAACGCACCAAAACAGATGCAAAAGTAGATGCCAACGATTTTAGAACCTGGGATTTAAACACGCTATTTGAAGAAATTTTTACACGATTAGATGCTTCTTTGGAAAACGCGTCCCAATTGCAAAACATCAACCTAAGTGAATTTGATGAAATTCTAAACACGCAAAAAGGGTCTAAAATCTATCGCCCAACTGTATATGATTTTTTAGCGCACAATGCCTTAGATTTTTACAAAACGACCGAAAACAGCATTACAAAACCTGCGGAAACGTTTCAAATTGATGATGAGGAATTTTTATGCGGAGCAACATTATTTTCTGAATTAAAACTAAACACAAAAGATGCGCTTTCGCAAGAATTTAAAGCACTTCAAATCTATCAAAATCTAATTCGTTTTCACCTGAATAATGCCACACCAGAAGCATTAATTGCTATAAATATTGAGCGTTTAAAATATGTACAACAAAAATCGACGTTTGATGCTTCGGAAGAAAAACTAATTACCGCTTTTCAGAATGAAAAAACAACACACGCATCGCATGCGGCTTCGGGAATGTACGATGCTGAAACTGCCCAAATCTACAAACAATTTGGAAACAAATACAATGTAAATACTGCAAAAAACTATCAATGGGAATACAAAAAAGCCGTTGAACTCTGTGATGCTGTTATTGCAAAATTCCCAAAAAGTGATGCGGCAAAAAAATGCCAAGTGATCAAAGCGAGTTTGTTAGAAAAACAATTTTCAATTACTACGGAAGATGCAATTCCGATTGCAAAGCATTCAAGAATGTCCATCAACTATAAAAATGTTGAAAAGCTGTATTTCTCTGTTCACAAAATAAAATACAGTCAATTAAAAGCCTACCGAGAATTGTATGACGATGCGCAGCGCATCAAATTCATCAACAAATTTGCGGCAAATGAAAAATGGAATGCAACACTGCCAACCGAAAACGATTACCATTTTCATACGACCGAAATTGCAATTCCGCCATTACAAAACGGTTTTTACATTATTACCGCTTCTGATGGTGATACGCTAAATCCGAAATTTTTAGCAACCGATCTTATACAAGTTACGGATATTGCTATTACGCATAAAAAAACGAATACTTCCTATATTTTTCAACTAACAGATAGAAATAATGGAAGTCCAATTGCAAATCAGACACTAAAAATAAACTACAAATTAGGTTACAGAGGCAAAACGGATCAACAAACAATTACTACAGACGCTACTGGAAGTGCCACCTTAAACGGAAATCATAATGGTCGCATTTACGATTTAGACATTGCTGTAATCAGAGAAGGTAATACCGCACATTTTGATAATTTCAATTTCTATAGTCGAAATAATCCAGAAGATACAGCGCCGCAAAGAACGCTCTTTCTATTTACGGACAGAAGCATTTACAGACCTTCTCAAATGGTACATTTCAAAGGAATTTTTGTACGTAGAGATGGAAAACAGTCAACGATTGTTAGCAGCCAAAAAGTAACGCTCACATTCCGCGATGCTAATTATCAAGAAATAAGCACCTTAAATTTGCTAACAAACGAATATGGTTCGGTTAAAGGTGAATTTGCAATTCCAAACAATGGCTTAACAGGAAACTTTTCTATTCGTGCTTCCGTTGGTAGAGATCAACTTGGAAGTGCCAATTTCTCTGTAGAAGAATACAAACGCCCAAAGTTTGAAGCGGAGTTTTTACCAATTACGGAAACCTTTGCGGTGAACGATTCTGTCGTTGCAAAAGGAAATGCAAAAGCATTCGCTGGAAGTAACATTTCGGACGCTAAAGTAACGTATTCAGTAAAACGAACGCCACGTTATCCTGCTTGGGTATATTGGAGAAGTCCGTATGTAAACACAGCTTCGCAACAAATAACTAGCGGCGAAACGACTACAGATGCTTCTGGAAATTTTGAAATTACCTTCAAAGCCATTCCTGACGCAAGTGCTGATAAAAAATTGCTGCCAATATTTGATTATCAAATTACTACCGATATTACCGATATCAACGGAGAAACGCGCAGTACGGAAACAACCGTACATGTTGGATATCATAGTTTAGAAGCGAAAATTGCAATTGCGTCAAAACTTGATGCTTCGGAGCGTGATCATTCCGTAGAAATCATCACAAAGAATTTAAACGGTGAAAAAGTTCCTGCTAAAGGAAAAATCACCATTCACAAACTACAAGCGCCCGATCGTATTTTGCGAAGACGTCCTTTTAAAGTGCCGGATTACAATGCAATTTCGGAAGCTGATTTTAAAGAATTATTTCCGCATGATGCATATTCAGCAGCTGAAGAAAAATTTCAAACCTGGAAAAAAGGCAAAAACGTATTTGAGGAAACGTTTGATACTGGAAAAGAAAGCAAACTGGATTTAGGAAAAATAAAACGTTGGGAATCTGGAAAATATATAGTTGAAGTCATTTCGACAGATGCCAATGGTTTTGAAATTAAAGATGTAAGCTATACAGACGTTTTTAATGCAAAAGATAAAGTTACCGCAGACAATAAATTGCTGGAAGTTTATGCAGACAAAGATGCATACTTTCCAGGCGAAGAAGTGGTATTGACCATCAAATCAGGAACGCCGTTATTAAAAGTTACGGTTGATCTTGAAAAAGGAAGAAAGTTGGTAAAATCGTATCAAGTGTCTTTAAAAAATGGCAAACAAACCATTACAATTCCTGTTGAAAAGAAAGATGAAGGCGGATTTAGAGTGCATTGTACAGGAACTATTTTTAATAGTTATGTAGCAGTACAAGTGCCAATTGTGGTAAAATATCCTGCAACAGATTTAACGATTGAAACAACAACATTTAGAGATAAATTAAAGCCTGGACAAGAAGAAACGTGGAGTTTCCGCATCAAAGGTCCAAAAGGAGAAAAAGTAGCCGCAGAAATTCTGTCGAGCATGTACGATGCTTCTTTGGATGAATTTAAAGAACACAAATGGAGATTTAATCCAATATCCAAACCACAATACTACAGTTATTTGGATATCAATTCGGGCAGAAGTTTTGCCACTACACGTTTTGGAGATGTGTTAGACGCTACCAATGGCTACAGTTACAGCGCGCAATCGTATGATCGTTTGAATTGGTTTGGACTTTATTTTTACGGACAACGAAGAATATTACGCAAACAAAGAGCGATGGCGTTAGGATCTTCCAAGGTGGCAGAAAAACGAATGGCTGCACCAGTTGCCGTGAAGGATGAAGTTGAAGTTGCTGAATTAGCATACGATGAAGATGATGCTTCATCAAAAAGGTTATACAATGCGCCTGTTGGGAATTCGAATGCTGTATTAAACGCAAAAGATCCAGAAGAAATTGGCATTAAAGAAACAACCGAAACCGTTGTTCCGCGAAAGAATTTACAGGAAACTGCCTTTTTCTTTCCGCAGTTACAAACCGATAGCGAAGGCAATGTTTCGTTTACATTTACCACGCCAGAAGCATTGACAAAGTGGAATGTACAATTGTTAGCACATACCAAAGATTTGAATTCGGCAACAAAAACATTGACAACTGTAACGCAAAAAGAATTGATGGTATTGCCAAATGTACCACGATTTTTACGTGAAGGCGATGCAGTAGTAATTAGCACAAAAATTTCAAACCTTTCTGAAAAGAACTTAAGCGGAGAAGCGTCGTTGCAACTCATTGATCCGTTTACTGGAAATAACATCAATCCTGCATTGTTTCCACGTTTAGGCACACCGAAGCAAGCGTTCTCTGTAAATGCCAACGGAAATACACAAGTTTCTTGGACATTATACATTCCGCAAGCATTGCAAGCCGTTCAATATACAATTATTGCCAAAGCGGGCGAATTTAGTGATGGCGAACAAAACGCATTGCCTGTATTGTCTAACAGAATGTTGGTTACGGAAACCTTACCAATGTGGATCCGTTCTAACCAAACTAAAACATTTACGTTAGATAAACTTACGAATACGAATTCAAGTACGCTCAAACATCATAAATTAAGTTTGGAAATGACGTCCAATCCTGCGTGGTATGCGGTACAAGCGTTGCCGTATTTAATGGAATATCCGTATGAATGTTCGGAGCAAACCTTTTCTCGTTATTACGCAAATGCGTTGGCGAGTCACATCGCGAATAGCAATCCTAGAATTGAAGCTGTATTTAATCAGTGGAAATCTTCGGATGCTTTGTTGAGCAATTTAGAGAAGAATCAGGAATTAAAATCATTGATTATTCAAGAAACGCCTTGGGTTCGTGATGCACAATCAGAATCGGAACAGAAAAAGCGAATTGCGTTATTATTCGATCTAAATCGTATGAAAAATGAAGAAACACGCACATTTCAAAAGTTGAAACAAATGCAGTTGCCTTCTGGCGGATTTTCTTGGTTTTCTGGCGGAAGACAAAATAGATTTATCACACAACATATTATGACAGGTTTTGGGCACTTGAGAAAACTTGGCGTGAATGTGAAAGCAGATAATGAAACGCAAAGACTTGTTCAGAAAGCCGTTTTATATTTGGATTCAGAGTTTATTCAAGAATATAAAAACATTAAGAAATACAATAAAGACGCAGATTTATCTAAAGATCATTTGTCGTATTCGCAATTGCATTATTTGTACATGCGAAGCTTTTTTGAGGAAATTAAACTTTCCAAAGAAGCACAAGAAATTAGCGATTATTATTTAGGTCAAATTGACAAATATTGGCTCAGTCGCAGTTTGTATGCCAAAGGTTTAATGGCGTTGGTTTCGCACCGAATGAAGCATCCAAAAACGGCCACTGCTATTTTGCGTTCGTTACAAGAAAATAGTATTACGAGTGAAGAATTGGGTATGTATTGGAAAGCAAATACGTCGTCTTGGCATTGGTATCAGGCGCCAATTGAAACGCAAGCGTTGCTGATTGAAGCGTTTGCCGAAATTTCTAAGGATGTCACTACTGTAGATAATTTAAAGATATGGCTGCTGAAACACAAACAAACCAATCGTTGGTCAACTACCAAAGCAACCTCGGACGCGGTGTACGCGCTTTTATTACAAGGAAGCGATTGGCTTTCGGTAACAGATATGGTCGATGTAACAGTTGGCAATGAAAAGATTACGCCTGAAACTTTAGAGAATGTAAAAGTAGAAGCTGGTACAGGCTATTTTAAAACGTCGTGGAACGGAAGCGAAATTACGCCAGAAATGGGAAAAGTTACGATTACTAAAAAAGGCGAAGGAATTGCTTGGGGCGGATTGTACTGGCAATATTTTGAAGATTTAGATAAGATTACGACTGCGGAAACGTCGTTGAAATTGAGCAAAAAGTTGTTCAAACGTACGTATGACGACAACGGCGAAGTAATTACTGAAATTGACGAAAATACAAAACTTGAATTGGGCGATTTGGTGCGTGTTCGCATTGAATTACGAAACGACAGACCGATGGAATTTGTACATTTAAAAGATATGCGCGCTGCTGGTTTTGAACCAATTAATGTGTTATCGCAATACAAATGGCAAGATAGTTTGGGTTATTATGAAAGTACCAAAGATGCAAGTACGAATTTCTTCTTTGACTATTTACCAAAAGGTATTTTTGTTTTTGAATACGATTTGCGCGTGAATAATAAAGGAGATTTTTCTAACGGAATTTCCACAATTCAAAGTATGTATGCGCCAGAATTTAGCAGTCATAGTGAAGGTGTGAGAGTGAAAGTGGATTAGGTTGATTTGTTTGTTGATTCGTTCATTTGTTTATCTGTTTATCTATGAAACGTCATTACGAGAAAGCATGACGAAGTAATCTGTTGCTAATTCATATACAACTTTGTGTTTGAAACTAACAGATTGCCACACGTTTTTTTAAAACTTTCGCAAAGACGCATTGTATTTATTGATTTGAGAAATGAACAGCTCAGAAACGTCATTACGAGAAAGCATGACGAAGTAATCTATTACTAATTCATATACAACTTTGTGTTTGAAACTAACAGATTGCCACACGTTTTTTTCAAAACTTTCGCAAAGACGTAGTATAAGTTTTTGACTTGAAAATGAGAAACTTAGAAACAATTATCCTTTAAAATAATTTTCCAAATACTACTCGGTCTACCAACGCAGGAGAAAATACTTACTTCTTCTGTTTATATACCTGTATTTTATATTGGTTACTTGTACGCTTACACAGCATGTTTTTAAATGGCAATTTTACACTATCAAACCAACCTATTAGTATTAATCATTTAAAAAAACATGTATTATGAGTACTTCAACTTTAATTTTAGATCCACAAACAAACGGTAGCGCACAAGTTACGCCTAGTCGTTTTCCAGCAGAAATTACACTTGTATTTGAGCCGCAAGAACTAGCAGAGGCTTATTATGGTCTTGACGGACAAAGACCATCAATTCCTTTACGTCCAGGAGTTTCAAAAGTAGTTGTGAATGTAAACTCGTTACAATTACAATACAGAGTTGTAAGTGGACAAGCAAAACTTGAATGGGAAATGCAATAGCAATTCATTCAAAACATATTAGCTAAACCCGTTGTGCATTTTGAATTAAAAAAGTATAATGAAGCGTCAGTTCGATTTCTATGACTTTACCAAACGATTTTGATAAAAAGTTTGATTTTTTATTAAGGCAAAAATTAGATGAATAATTTTGTTTCTAACAGCATTAAGAACACTCATTTTATTTTTGCCTTCTTTTACTTTTCTA
>NZ_JBGCDL010000206.1:0-2596 GCF_045105435.1 Kordia sp.
TAACAATAACGGTTTTAGTATTTTGATAAAATTCGTCAATTCGAGTGAATTTTACGATTGGAAATGAGTGAAATTTGTATCGAGAATAGCGTTTTTCGTGCCTCAAAATTACTCGAACTGACGTTTCATTATCCTTTTGAATTCAAAATGTACAACAGGTTATATAAGTTTTCTCGATAGTTCTACTGAGTTTACCGAAGTGCAATTTTCTTCATTTCCTTGCGAAAAATTATTCGAAGTGACGCTTAGCGTATCTAAGAAGTCTAAAAATCTAACGATCTAACATGTCTAAAAAATCTATTGATTAATGCTCATCATGATGTTCACTATGATTTCCAAATGGTTTGATAATGATTCCGACACTTAAAATAAATCCATCCATTGGTGCATAAATTTGCGAAAACGAAGAATTAGTATTTGTTGGTGTTACTAATGGCGAAAAACGACTTTGTCTTCGATCGGTAAAGTTTTCAAAATTCGCGTAAATTCCTCCCCAATCAAAATTGCGCATTCCTAAGAATCCCATCGTAATGAAATCGGTTGTATCAGTTCCGTTTGATAATACTTGTGAGCCTGTATAATACGTTTCAAACCCTAAACGCCATTTGCTTGTTTCGTACATAATGACACTTCCCGCATTGTGTTTTGCGGTCAAAGGTTTTTGAGGATTTCCTGGTAAGTAGTTCAATTTCGCATCAATCAAAGCATAATTTACAAACCATTTGAAATGATTGTACGAGAATTTAATATTTGTTTCCGCACCTTTACTAATGATGTTTCCATCTGCATTTTCATACTGAAAGAAGTTATCTGCATTCACATTCAATAACAATCCATTATCGATTGAAGTCACATAAAATAATTGATTGATAGAGAAACCAATTGTTTCATTGAAAATCTTAGTTTTGTAGTTAAAATCAAGGTTTAAACCATATGAACGTTCGGCTTTTAAGATATCTTCATCTATTTTTAAGACATTTTCAAAGTTGATAAATTCGGCTTCTTCCGTAAAAAGATCTGGTGTTTTGTAACCTAATCCACCACCGAATCGACTTGAAAACCCTGAATCATTTTTATAGAGCAACGAAACTCTTGGCAATACAAAAACGCCCCAACCTTTGGCGACATCGGTACGCAAACCTGCTTCTAAAATCCAGTTTTCGGATAAGTCAAAATTTGAGTTTGCAAATACTCCAAAAGTGACATCATTTTGATCGCGTTGTAATGGCGCGTTATCATTTTCATCAAAATTTGTGGTGTATAAATTGGCGCCTAAAGTCCAATCGTTTTTTTCATAATTGTGCTGCAATGTAATTTCACTAAAGGAATTTAACTGCTTTCCACTAAACTGCATGTTTGGTACATTTAACTCACGATCAAAAAATGAGAAACTGTTTTTCATGGTAAAAACACGCGTAGAATCTAATTGTGTTGTGTATACAGCTTGACTACTGATACGCTTGGAAATATTTTCTTCGGTAAATTCTGGAGTACCACTTTGATTATTTTCTATGGTAGGAATGTCTCCTCCTATTCGATCGTCAAAAGAACCATTTAAACCAATCCAAAATGTAGTTTCTTCAGATGGATAGTAATAGAATTTCGGGTTGAACGCAATTGAAGTCGTTTCTGGTAAATTACTAAATCCATCATCTTCTGGATCATATGCTTTTTGATAGTTTCCAGAAGCATACAAACTTACACCGTATTTTTCGTTTCGCTTGCTGTAAAATACATTTGCGGTACTTCCAAGTGCATGTGTTTGTGTAAGCATAATGTCCATTTCTGGTTCAAAACTGGGTGTTTTGGACACTAAATTCACCAAACCAGCAATGGCGCCACCACCGTATAATGTAGAAGCACTTCCTTTGATGATTTCAAATTGTTTTAGATCTAATGGTGGAATTTGCATGACACTCAATCCGCTTGAAAATCCGCCGTAAATTGGAAAACCATCACGTAATAATTGTGTATAACGTCCGTCCAAACCTTGAATACGAATGTTTTGATTCCCACTACTTAACGAGGTTTGTTGCATTTGAATTCCGGTACTTTCGCGCAAAACCATGGAAATGTTGGTAGGATTCATCATGTTTTTCTCTCCTAGTTCTTCGCCGCCAATTACTTCAATTCGTGTTGGAATGCGTCGAATATCACGTGTACTACGAGTTGCTTCAATCATAACGGTATTTAGTTCGCCTTTGGTTTCTTCCATATAGAAAATTAATTCTTTAGAAGTTGGCAGCATAACCGTTGTTTCTATTGTTTTATAACCCAAAAATGAAATCATGAGTTTGTGTGTGCCATTCGGAATTCCTGTAAAATGTGCAATTCCTTCCGTGTCGGTAATTGCGCCTTTTTGCAAATCTTCAAATAATACATTTGCGCCTAATAAGGCTTCTTTTTCGTGTGCTGAGAATACTTTTATGTTAAAGTCATTATTTTGTGCGTTGACCAGTCCGCATAGCATACATAGCAGCAGTATGCTCCATTTTGGTAGTTGCATAGTTTTATATATTTGAGTCTAGAATCTAGATTGCGTTGCTTTTAGATTGTAGACTGTGTTTGTAATCTTTTTAGTAGTTTTAGGAAACTG
>NZ_JBGCDL010000207.1:0-4215 GCF_045105435.1 Kordia sp.
AACAAATAGAAAAACTTAAAAATAAGGTGAATAGTAGTGTTGATTTCATAAGCGATATGTTCATTATTCCTGAGAAAGCAGGACGTTTTTTTGGTTTGATTACAGCTCAAAACTATTGTATCTTTCACAATCAAAAAACAACCAATGCGTGAACAAAGCTTTTCAGTGAGTAAACGTTTGTTTTTTACAAAATCATCACATTTATGAACGCTATTTTACAGGCAGAAACAACAAAACTTACCATTATTTGGGATGATTCTTGCAGAATTATTCAACAAGTAAAAAATAGCAAATCGCTTGAAGGAACTGCCACACACATTCAAGGCGAAGTATTTTTCTATCAATACGAATTAGACATTCCGTTCAACGGAGAAGAACGTGAAGTTTTTGAGGTTGGTGATGTCGTTTATTGGCGTTCGCAAACAGATGCTACAAAGTTTGGCATTTTGTTTATGTACGGAAACACAGCCTATGGCGATGGTACAAAACCGCGCACTTCAAGTCCAGGAATTAAAATTGGACATATTGCACAGCATGAGGCCATTCAACAGATTGAAACAGGCGAAAAAGTAATACTTGGATAATTTATGAAAACTATAATGTATATTCTATTCGAGCATTTGTTGGTGCTGAAAATTATGAAACCTTCCGAGATTTTTATTGCTATATAAGTTTTTTTTCTGTAATCTTTATCTTATATTTATAATGGAAATAAATTGATCTTTAGGCGACACTCATGAATTATAATAAAGAAAAAACAGCAAAAAACAAACAAATATCAGCGGCCAATATAGGCAAGTCTGGACAAGATATTGCTGCTGTTTTTCAATTCAAAGACAATCGCTCTGAAGCTATAAAACAGGCAAAGTTAAAAGCAAAAATGGAAGTTAATGTTCCATCAACTGTTCCTATACAGCGAAAAATTCATTACAAGTCTGGCACCTACTCTTCAGATTCGAATCGTCCAGGATGGCGTAAGTTTTTAAAAAATTATGTAGTTAATGAATACAATGTGAAACACGCTACTTCTTATACCTCAACAAATATAAATCTTAGTACATTACACTTAGATCGTTGTCACCGTATATCTTTTCATGATATTCAAGCTTGGGTTATTAAGTATTTGAATGGAAATATGTCTAAAGCTGTATTTACAGAAAGAACAGATAGGCTATACGACGGCTCATCTACAGATAAACCTTTAATGGTTGCTGAAAGGACGCGTTTGTTTAAGGCAAGAACGAAAGCAAAAAAGCTATCGTCTTCTAGAGCATTGCTTAGTTTGTTAAATAGCGCTACAGGAAATGTAAGTCTTGGCAATGATAGTATCAATAGATCTATAGGAATGCAGTTAGATGTTAACTTTAAGAC
Organism: Kordia sp.; assembly: GCF_045105435.1. GTDB lineage: Bacteria > Bacteroidota > Bacteroidia > Flavobacteriales > Flavobacteriaceae > Kordia. The sequence goes on from NZ_JBGCDL010000207.1 coordinate 1,372, forward strand.
AAATGGAAGTAAACAAGCATTAACGCCTAATTCTAGAAGAATGTTGAGTAAAATGCCCAAGAAAAGTACTAGTGGTATAGCATTGACTCCAGGGAGAACAAGCGTAAAATCTTCACATGTTGGAGCAAGTGTTTCTATTAGTAATACAACTCCGAAAACTAAAAGGTTGATAAAAAAGCATATTTATTAAAGTACTCTTGTTAACATATATAAGCCGTTTCTAATGAGTTAAAAACAGCTTTTTAATATCATATACTTCAACTAACCTGAATATTATTGCTTTATAAAACGAGTAGTAAATACGGTTTCATCCGTGGCAATTCTTATAAAGTATTGACCCGTTTTTAAATCGGAGACATCAATAGGCGTCAATTCTGTATTTCTATAAGGTATCGTTTTCACTTTTTGCCCAAACATGTTGTAAATCGTAAAAGACGATACAGCAAGTTCTTTTTTGAGTTTCATATTTAAAACATCATTTGCCGGATTTGGATACATTGTAAAATAATCGCCAAAAGCAGCTTCAGGAGTACTTAAAAGACAACAGAAAACTTCGTGTGTAAGTGCCATGGTATTATCTGCGGGAGTAAAATCAGCATCAGTAGGCGTCACTGTGGCAGCATGTGGAAAACTATGCATGTATTGCCCCGTAAACTGAATGACAACTATAATGTCGCGTGATTCAAACGGTCTTAAATTGGTAAAATTCCATGAAAATGAATTACTAGTTTGATTATCGGCAACAGGAGTTGCAGCTATCGAAATAACTTCTGCAGGATTAAATCCGTAGTCAAGTGTCCCAGACTGTGTGGTAGTTCCTTTATTTCTATATCTAATTCTAAACGAAAATGATTGATCACCATCACTTAGGGCTATTCCATATTCACTACTTATAGGATACGGTTCTCCTGTAAGATAAGAAACACCAGCCGACATAAATTCTATTTCCAAATCATTGTATACGCCATTTGGAGTCAGGCAAAAGTCTTGAATATTTGGAGAAGCATCTGCAGGGAAATTTACGGTTACCGAAGCAGGAGAAACACTAAAATAAGTAGTATTCACTTGCACAGGTGCTACCGTATAGGTTCCATCTTGAATGTCGAATTGAAAGTTTCCTGTTTCATCAGAAAAGTCAGCGGCAGTATCAGTTCCATCAGAAAGTGAAAACTCCAAATCGGGATAAATTGGGTCATTCATATCGCAACCATTCGAGTCTTCATCAAATAAAATATCACCAGAAATAGTATAAAAATCTTGTCCTGAAACATACGAACATAAAGAGTTTACATAGCAATCAGTATATCCGTATGCTACTATTTTTTCTTTTACACTCTTTAGTTGATCTACATCTGCACAAATATAAGTTAGCGTTGGGTTTCCAGAGAAATCTAAAGTACGTTCAAAAACTCCATTTTGTATGTTTAATGATTCTAACAAATTGTTTTCACATTCAAGATACAAAAGCGATGGTAAATTGCTAACATCTAAAGTCGTTAACAAATTTCCTCCACAGTTAAAACGAGAAAGGTCAGGGAAATTTTCTGTATCTAACGATGAAATTTGATTATTGGTAATTAAAATAGAGTATAGACTTGGCAATCCGCTTACATCAATACTAGTAAGCTCATTGTTATTTAAGTTCAAAAACTCCAAGTTTGTCAATCCAGAAACGTTTACACTTGTTATATTATTATTGTTTGCATTCACTTTTTCCATATTGGGAAATATAGATAAGTCTAATGAAGAAATATTGTTGTAATCACAGCGTATTTCAGTCAAATTGGTAAAATATTCTATTCCAGTTAGATCTGAAATATCTCCAAAGTGAATATACATTCTAGTTACATCTAAAGCTTCTGAAACATCTATTTCTCCATCACCATTATCATCTACAGATGAGTTTGCTACTAATTTAGCTTTAAAGTTAGCGTCAGGAAAATTAATAATTTGTGCATACGAAGACGATACAATACATAAAGTAAGGAATAGTAGTAGTTTTTTCATGGTACGGTTATAATGATATTCTCAAATATAATTAAAATATATTCTGAAAACAGCATAAGCAAACACTTTTGAGCTGATTACAGTACAAATTAGTTTATCGTAAAAGTTGTAGTGCAAATAAACTGCTCGTGACTTTGAGTGATTTTCGATAGAAAATAATATAGAGAAGCACTTTGAAAACTATTTTTTCCGTATCATTTCAAAAAAAATTACTCAAACTGACGTTTAGAAAAATTTAAAATTGTACATCAATTTACTTTGATACGAATTCCTTTGGTATGACTTCTCAATTCAGGCGCGTACATACTTTCTATGGTGGTAATTCCGTTAGAAAACTCGCCAGTATTATTCACGCGTACTTTATATTCAATGATAAAACTGCCTTTCGGAATGCGGTCAAAAAAGAAATTGGTGCTTGCATCTCGTGTACTTTCATAATAGCCAACACCATCTTGCCATTTGTATTCCGATAACACATTTATTGGCTCTAAACCTGCGGCACGCATATCTTTTAAGTGAATAAAGTCTACATCTTCTTTGTTTTTAATTGTGAGTCGAACCGTAATTTCATCACCAATTTTCAATTTTTTTGTCGCTAACGAAACCAATACTTCTTCTCCGTTTCGTGTTTCTGTCAAATACAATTCTTTCACAACTTGCAAAGTAGCAGCTTCGTTTTTCGTGATTTTGTCTAACTCTTCAAAATATTGCCAATATACTGCGCCAAAACCAGTAGTTTCTCCGTTATTTTTAATGCGAATTGTCGCTTTATCTTTGGTAACTTCCTCTTTTTTCCACGAAGTTTTAAAATAACCTGTTCCGGCTTCTTTTGCTGTT
>NZ_JBGCDL010000208.1:0-13165 GCF_045105435.1 Kordia sp.
TGGTGTGGCTTTACTCGATTTTTTTGGCGCTTGGTTGGCACATTATGTAGAACACAGAGTGCCTGTTTTTTGGCGTTTTCACTTAGTGCATCATTCTGATACACATGTAGATACGACAACTGCAAACAGACATCATCCTGGTGAAAGTGTTATCCGTTTTACATTCACATTAATAGGTGTTGTCATTGTTGGTGCTCCAGTAGCAATTATCATGTTATATCAATCGATCTCGGTAGTATTGTCGCAATTCAACCATGCAAATATTGGAATTCCAAAAAAGCTTGATACATGGATTAGTTATCTCATCGTATCGCCAAATATGCACAAAGTACATCATCATCATGTATTGCCATATACAGATACGAATTACGGAAATATCTTTTCTATTTGGGATCGAATTTTTCAAACATTCGCCATAAAAGATCCAAAAACGTTGGTATATGGCGTTGATACGTATCCGGATGCTGCTGAAAATTCCGATTTAAAAACGTTGCTCAAAATACCTTTCAACAAATACCGTCCGCCAACAACTTTACATTCAGATGAATAATCATATATACTTATGAAATTTTTCAAACGCATTTGTTATGGTGTGCTATTAGTTGCAAGCAGCATTGCATGTTCACCTAAATCTATTCACACAAAAATGATAGATATACAAGGACATCGAGGTTGTAGAGGCTTATTGCCCGAAAATTCTATGATTGGTTTCGAGAAAGCCATAAATATTGGCGTACATACCTTAGAGTTAGATGTTGTTATTTCCAAAGATCATAAAGTAATTGTTTCGCATGAACCGTTTATGAATCATGAAATTGCATATAATTTGCAAGGAAATCCAATTTCTGAAAATGACGAAAAAAATTACAACCTCTATCAAATGGCATATGATAGTATACGTCAATATGATTGTGGTACAAAGAAACATCCTCGGTTTCCACAGCAAGAAAAAATAGCAGTGCGTAAACCGTTATTGTCAAATGTGATTGCAATGGCTGAAAAACAGTCCAAAAATCAGATCAATTACAATATAGAAATCAAAAGAAAACCTTCATATGATGGAGTCTATGCTCCAAAAGTTGATGCGTTTGTTCGTTTAGTCTTGGAAGTTGTTCAGAAGCAAAATTTAGGAAATCGAGTAAATCTTCAAGCATTTGATTTGCAAACTTTGGAAGAAATAAAAAAGCAAGCACCGAAAATGAAATTAGCGCTGTTGGTTAGTGTAAATGAAAACATGAAGAAAAAACTGAAGCAATTGAGTTTTACTCCAGAAATTATGAGTCCGTATTATAAATTATTGACCAAAGAAAATATTCAAGAGTTTCAACGTCGCTATGGAATGAAAGTAATTCCTTGGACAGTGAATACTGCGAAAGATATGCAGGAATTGATAGCTTGGAATGTAGACGGAATCATCACGGATTATCCAGATATATTAAAAAAAATCTACGAAGACTAATGCAAAAAGTACTAGTCATTGGCTATGTATGGCCAGAACCAAAATCTTCTGCCGCAGGTACGCGCATGTTGCAACTATTACAACTGTTTAGAGCGCAAAATTGGGAAGTTATTTTTGCCTGTCCAGCAGCTAAAAGTGAGTTTTGTTATGACTTACGTCAGATGAAAATTGCTTCCAAAACCATTCAGATCAATGATACAAGCTTTGACGAATACATTACACAATTAAATCCGTCTATAGTACTGTTTGATCGTTTTATGATGGAAGAACAATTTGGTTGGCGCGTGGCAGAAAATTGCCCAAATGCATTGCGAGTTTTAGATACAGAAGATTTACACAGTTTACGAAAAGCACGACATCAAGCACTAAAAGATGGGAAAGAATTTCATATTAATCAACTGAAAAATTACAATCTTGCACAACGAGAAATTGCCAGTATTTTACGCTGCGATATTTCATTGCTAATCTCAGAAGTTGAACGCGATCTCTTAGTCAATCATTTTAAAATTGATGCTTCTTTACTGTTGTACATTCCGTTTATGTTAGAACAGCTCAATCAAGAAACTATTGAAGCCTTGCCAGCTTTTGAAGAACGAGCACACTTTGTCACCATCGGAAACTTTTTGCATGCGCCAAATCGTGATTTGGTGATGTACTTAAAAAAGGAAATTTGGCCAATCTTACGAAAAAAATTGCCCAAAGCAGAAATGCATGTATATGGTTCGTATGCAAAAGAACATAGCTTACAACTCAATCAGCCGAAAGAGAAATTCTTTGTGCATGGTCGAGCCGAAAGTGCTGCTGAGGTTATTTCGAAAGCTAGAATTTTATTGGCGCCATTGCGTTTTGGAGCTGGACTCAAAGGAAAGTTTATCGATGGAATGCAAAACGGAACACCTTGCGTTACCACTTCAATTGGTGCCGAAGGCATGCATGGAAATTTACCTTGGAACGGAATTATTTCTGATAGTGTTGAAACCTTAGTCAACGAAACTGCGGAGTTATATACAAACAAAAATCGTTGGGGAAAAGCACAACAAAACGGTTTTGAAATTTTGGCAAAACGCTATCAAAAAGAGTACTTTCAGCAACAGCTTTTACAAAAAATAGAAACTACTCAAAGCAATTTAGAAACGCACAGAACACAAAACTTTTTTGGAAGCTTATTGCAGTTGCACACTACAAAAAGCACCAAATACATGTCACTTTGGATAGAGGAGAAGAATAAATCTTAGAAATGATACATGTATAAGTGTTTCGTTTGTATCGTAATTATTCACAATTTTTAAAACGAATCAAATGCTCAATTTTTTAAAAAAGAAATTCAGTTTACTAAGTTATTTGATCAGCTACAAAGCTTTCAGGAGTAATTTTCTATACGCGAAATATTAAATTTGCAAATTACCCAAATGTGATTTTTTTTATTTTCTTATCTTTAAAAAATCATCACAAAAATTACAATCATATAACATGTCTAACTTTTTTAAGTGTTTTCCAATACTACTTTTATTTTGTGTGTCTTGCGAAAAAGTACCCGAACAGGTAAAACAAGAACCATTGAAAGAAGCAAGTCCTAGTTTTAAGAAATTAAAAGCTAATTATAAAGAATACAAGCAACAAGTATATTTTAGAGGAAATGACTCTTTTTTTGAACTTAAAAACTATGATTTTGGGAGTATACTAGATACTATTTATAAAACACATCCTCATATATTTAAGAAATCAACGAATCTTGATGGTTTAAAAAATCAAGTAAAACTTTGGTTGAGAGATTCTATTTTTATAGAACCTTCAAAACAACACCAACTAGAGTTCTTTTCAGGAGAAAATAAAACACAATTGCATGATGACCATTATAGTGATAGTTTAAAACCATACCAATACACTCCTAAAAAGATGTTTCGTGTGGTAAATGCACGTGCTGCTGCTATGAAATATGAAGATAAAAAAGTATACTATCAATTTTATCCTAAGAAAGTGAAAATTTTAGACAAGAGTACAGAGATGTATAAAGTGCAACGAACAGGTAGGTATTTGTTTGATGCAGAAAATGGTAATGATTGTGCTGATACGTGTTCACGTGCGTCACTATATCTTATGGATACATACATTGCTGATATCTACATTATCATAAGTCCGTATAAAAATAGTCCATACAGACCAACGATTAAAATAACAGATACGATTAACTATTTTTACAATCGATTTGTGAAGCAAGATTAGATTGGAAATGATGGTGTGAATTTGTGTAGCAAATACTTATTAAGATGTTTTTGATTTTGAAATACTTAGAACCTTGTTTAACAGCACACCCATTTAATATCAAAGTATTGCTTCATTCGCCAAATAACAGATATTTAGAATTTAGAAATGTTGGACAGAAAGCTATAGAATTGTTCTTAGATACGTCTTTGCGAAAGTTTTAAAAAAACTTGTGGCAATCTGTTTGTTTCAAATACAAAACATTTTATGATTTAGGCAGATTACTTCGTCATGCTTCCTCGTAATGACGTATTGAATTGTGAATTGAAAATGATAGTTTAACAACTACAACTCATAAATCAAATACTTCGCTCTGGTTCTCTTAAAAGCATCCAAGCCAGTTTTCCAAGTTGCTTTAATTTCAGTAGCAGTCATTCCGCTTTCAATTTGTTGTTGCAATTTGTCGGTTCCTGCAAGTTTATAAAAGAATTTATCCTTATTGAAAAACGGCGTTTTTGGCGCGTACTGTTTGTGTGTTTTGTAGAATTCTAGCAACCATTCTAAGTTGATTTCTGACAAGCGTGGTTCTTTCGTTAAATTATATCCGTTACATTCTTTGCCATTGTGTTTCGGATGCTTTGCTCCGAAGTTTGGCTTTGGTGTAAAACTAAATAAGTGGCGTTTTAAAAAGTATTCAGGTGTTCCTATGATTTGGAATTGCTTTTCCGTTCCGCGTCCAACGCTAATAGGTGTTCCTTCAAATAAACCCAAACTCGAATACAGGTTAATTGATTGGTCGTTCGGTAAATTCGGCGAAGGTTTTATAGGTAAATTATACGGCGTTTGGTGTGTGTAATTGCCTATCGGAATCACCGTTAAATCACATTTTACATTGTTTTTTAGCCAGTTTTCGCCATTCATCATTTGTGCGTATTCGCCAATCGTCATTCCGTGTACAATTGGCACCGGATGCATTCCTATAAAACTTTTATATTTTTTCTCTAAAATTGGTCCGTCTACGTAATGTCCGTTCGGATTTGGTCTGTCTAACACAATTACAGGAATATTATTTTCCGCACAAGCTTCCATTAAGTAGTGTAAAGTAGAAGTGTACGTATAAAAACGCACACCAACATCTTGCACATCAAAAATGACTACATCTAAATTTTCAAGTTGTTTTGGGAAAGGCTTTTTATTTTTTCCGTAAAGAGAAATAATTGGCAAACCTGTTTTTACATCTTTCCCGTCTTTTACAATTTCGCCTGCATCGGCTTTTCCACGAAATCCATGTTCGGGAGAAAAAACAGTTTTTACATCTACATTCAGCGCTACTAAAGAATCTACTAGATGCGTATATGTATTGTCAGGTTTAAAAATGACACTCGTTTGATTGGCAACAATACCCACACGTTTGTTTGCAAGTTTTGGTAATAAAACAGTGGTTTTATTTGCACCTACAATGGGTTGTTGGTTTGTCAATTCTGCGGAAGCGATATCAGCTTTAGCACTTGAAGAAATACTAGCATTTGCAATATTTTGCGTCTTTTGTTGTGCTTTAGAGTCACATCTTGTGAAAAATCCAATTAATAACAACAATAAAAATGTATTTTTGAAAAATCTATAAACCATAGCTGAATTTGAATTACGAGTTTTTTATTGCCAAACGTATTATTAAGGCAAAACAATATAAAAGTAGTGTATCGGCAACAATAATAAAAATTGCCATCGCAGCTATTGCGATTGGCATTGTTATGATGATGGTTGCGATTGCTACAGGAATGGGATTGCAAAAAACGATCCAAGAAAAGGTGGCGGCGTTTAATGGGCATATTCAGATCACGAATTTCGACAATAATAAATCGGAAGTTTCTTTGAAGCCGTTAGCTATTAAACAAGACTTTTATCCAGATTTTACGCAGGTTTCAGGCGTTACGCATATTCAGGCAGTTGCCACAAAAGCGGGAATTATTAGAACCGAAAAAACTTTTGAAGGAGTGTTGGTAAAAGGAGTTGGAACCGATTATAATTGGGCCGTTTTTGAAGAATTTTTGACCGAAGGACGCTTTCCAAATGTTTCCGAAAAACGCGAAAATAGAGAAATTTTAATGTCTGCTTTTATGGCAAGACGACTTGAATTGAAGCTGGGCGATACATTTAAAACATTATTTTTAAAAGAAAATACGAGCGAAATACCAAATGAACGTACGTTTGAAATTGTAGGTATTTACGATTCGGGCTTCCAAAAGTTTGACGCCAATGTAATGTTGGTTGATATTCGTCACATTCAGCGAATGAATAAATGGAAAAATGGCGAGATTGGTAATTTTGAAGTTTTTATTGATGATTTTGGTTCGATAGATGCGCAAACAGAAGCAGTAGATAAAGCCACTTTTTCAACTCTAAAAGCGAAAAGTGTTATTACTAAATTCCCGTTTATTTTTGAGTGGATTTCTTTGTTTGATGTAAATATATTTCTCATCATTGGAATTATTATTATTGTCGGTGGTATTAATATGATTACCGCATTGTTGGTGTTGATTTTAGATAGAACACCGATGATTGGAATTTTGAAAGCACTTGGAAGTAACGATTTGAGTATTCGTAAAATTTTCTTGTATAATGCTGCATATTTGATCGGAATTGGATTGCTTTGGGGAAATATTATCGGTATTGCCTTTATTTGGTCGCAGCATACATTTGGCTTTTTAAAATTCCCGAATCCTGAGCAATATCATACGTCTATTATTCCAATTCATATTGAATTGTGGCACATTTTGGCGCTCAATATTGGAACATTGGTATTGTGTGTTTTGATGTTGTTGATTCCTTCGTATATCATCACAAAGATTTCGCCTGTGAAAGCGATTAAATTTCAGTAAATTTCCGCATTTAGCATTTACAGTTCAATACTTTATTACGAGAAAATATGACGAAGTAACCTGTCAAAATCATAAAATACTTTGTATTTGAAACAAACAGATTGCCGCAAGTTTTTTTAAAACTTTCGCAAAGACGTTATCTTATGTGTTTGTGCTTTGGGTTTTAATAACTTCAAAAAGATGTCATAAATTAAGTACCCTATTAATTTAATAGACTTTTAAGATATATTATTATAATATATGTACAGACTTTGTATCTTTGTCCTTTCAAAATAAAATAATGGAATACGCTGAAAATATATTAGGAACTATTGGAAATACACCTTTAGTTAAAATGAATGCTTTGGTAAAAGATGTTGAAGCATTGGTATTGGCAAAATATGAAACCTTCAATCCTGGAAATTCTGTAAAGGACAGAATGGCGTTAAAAATGATTGAAGATGCAGAAGCAGATGGACGTTTGCAACCTGGCGGAACAATTATTGAAGGAACTTCTGGAAATACAGGAATGGGCTTAGCGCTTGCTGCCATTATAAAAGGATACAAACTTATTTGTGTAATGGCAGACAAACAATCGAAAGAAAAGATTGATATTTTGCGTGCCGTTGGCGCAGAAGTAGTTGTTTGTCCGACTGCAGTTGAGCCTGACGATCCACGCTCGTATTATTCAGTTTCCAAACGTTTGGGAGAAGAAACGCCAAATTCGTGGTACGTAAATCAATACGACAATCCAAGCAATGCAAGTGCGCACTATGAAAGTACAGGTCCTGAAATTTGGAAGCAAACTGATGGTAAAGTGACACATTTTATTGTGGGAGTTGGTACTGGCGGAACTATTTCGGGTGTTGGAAAGTACTTAAAAGAACAAAATCCGGATATAAAAATTTGGGGAGTTGATACGTATGGTTCTGTGTTTAAAAAATATCATGAAACGGGTATTTTTGATGAGAACGAAATTTACTCGTACATCACGGAAGGAATTGGAGAAGATATTTTACCTAAAAATGTAGATTTTGATATTATTGACGGATTTACGAAAGTAACCGATAAAGATGCGGCAGTGTATACACAACGTTTGGCAAAAGAAGAAGGCATGTTTTTAGGAAACTCTGCCGGATCTGCCATTAAAGGATTGTTGCAACTAAAAGAACACTTTACCAAAGACGATGTTGTGGTTGTGTTATTTCACGATCACGGAAGTAGATATGTTGGGAAAATGTTTAATGACGATTGGATGCGCGAACGTGGCTTTTTGGAAGAAGAAGTTTCGACTGCAGCCGATTTAATAAAAGAACATCACAACAAACCATTGGTAACCGTAAAAACGGGCGAATTGGTTTCGCATGCTATTGAACGTATGCGTAAGTTTAAAATTTCGCAAATTCCTGTGGTAGATGTAGATGGTTTTGTTGGTTCGATTGATGAAACGTCGCTGTTTTCAAAATACATGGAAAACAAAGACATTGCCGATACGTACATTGCAGATATTATGCAAAAACCATTTCCTATAGTACATAAAAATAGTGCTATTGACGAAGTTTCAAAGCTTATCACAAAAGACAATCAGGCTATTTTGGTCGATTTAGGAAACGACACACATCATATTATTACTAAATACGATATTATTAAAGGGATTGGGTAGTTTGTTTGATGGTTTGTTTGTGAATTTGTTGATTTGAAAATGAAGTTTCAAGCAAAACTCAATTATTGTATGAAACTGTCTAACAATCTAAAAGCGCAGCGATCTAACAGCGAAGCGAATCTAAAAGTACTTCTCGATACAAATTTGTTCCACAAATTTACTCGAAGTGACGATGCGTAATTTGAAGTATAATGGTTTGTTGATTCGTTTTTTTGTCAATTTGTTGATTTGTTAATGAGGTTTCAAACAAAAACTCAACTATTCTTTGAAACAGTCTAACAATCTAAAAGCGCAGCGATCTAACAGGCGAAGCCGATCTAACAGCGAAGCGAATCTAAAAGTACTTCTCGATACAAATTTGTTCCACAAATTTACTCGAAGTGACGACGCGTAATTTGAAGTATAATGGTTTGTTGATTCGTTTTTTTGTGAATTTGTTGATTTGAAAATGAAGTTTCAAACGAAATTCAATTATTGTATGAAACAGTCTAACAATCTAAAAGCGCAGCGATCTAACAGCGAAGCCGATCTAACAGCGAAGCGAATCTAAAAGGCAAAGCCGATCTAAACAAAAAAACTCGAATACTAATATTCGAGTTTTTTTGTGTCTATCAAGATGTGGAATCTTTCGTTTTATAATCTGCTACGAGTTTTTTGTAGCGTCGTTCTAAGTTTCTGTTGTCTATTAATATGACGACTAATACAGAAAAGAAGATGAAGATAAAGTATCCTAAAATGGAATCTAGTTTTTCTTCTTTTGTTTCTGAAAAGCCTCCCAAACCACCAGCATTATCGGTTACAATAGTTGGCGGATTTAACGCAGTGCTAGTTCCTGGCTCTATAGTAATGAAGGTATGCATAGTATACGCATTTCCATCGGTGAAGAAAGAGTTTCTTGCCGACAGACTACAAGTGCATACGAGTGCCAATAATATGGTAAATGTTACTTTCACAGTTTGATATTATAAAATACGTATCAAATTAATTTTTAATGTCTACTTATAAATTTCTTCTTATAAGAAGACTTGCCATTTATGCGACTCTATTTTTCTGTGTTTCTTTTCAAAAGAAAAAATAGGATTACTTGAAAAATATGTCCGTACGAAGTCTTTTTTAGTTTTTTCTTATTGAAACTAATAATGACAACGTGTTTTAATAAAATCAGAATACAACAGAATATGGCTTAGGGGGGAAAGTGTTTTCTGTGTATAATAGCGATCTCATCAAAGATGGAATTTAATAAACTCCAATTAGTTATCTATATAACTTTCGCAAAATAACAACTTTTTTTGGACAATTACATAAAAAAAGATCGGATTAACTGCAAAGAAAGGAAGATAAAGGGCGTTTTTGTTAGAATTCCCTTTCAAAGTTCACGAATTTGCTAATTATAGTTACAGAATTAACATTTTTGCACAGAAAACAGAACTGCTCCGTTAATACTTTACAATCTTTTTTATCTCATAATTGTTCAATCGTAAAAAGTAAATACCGTTGGCAACTGCGCTTAAATCTATTTTATCGGATGCGTTTACACGTCCCTTTATAATTTCTTTTCCGTGTTGATCTGTTAAGGTAAAAGGTGTATTGTTTTCCAAACCAGCGATGTGCAAATAATCTTTGGTTGGATTTGGGTAATACGTAAACTTTCTAGCGGAAGCTTCATTGACACTTAACAAAGTAGTTAAATCAAAACGGACAACACTACCGCCAAATTGTTGGGCAATGTACAAGTCGTTTCCGTCTACGAGTAATCCCCACGGATCGTCCTCAAGCACTAAAAAATTATCAATAGTAAATATCGATTGTGTGATGTCAACTCTGGCTACCGTATTGATACTTGATTGTGTAAAGTACATAAAATCTCCATGGAATGCGATAAAGGCAATTCCGTCTTCAAGTATCAACACTGGCGCTAACACAGGCGTGCTATCGGTAACATTTACCTTAGAGATGCTGTTTCCGTGCGTAATGTAAAGTTCGTCTCCGCGAAAAGCGATTCCGTTTACAAGTCCGCCAGGTATCAGAGTTACTACATCTACAGGTGTTGGATTGTTTTGGGTAACATCAACCTTTATGACTTTGGCTTCTTGTCGCAATGAAATATACAATTCGTTATTGCGAAAAGCCAAACCCATTGGTGTTGTTATATTGGTAACGACATCTGTTAAAACGGCATTTGGGTCCGTAACATCAATTTTTACCACTTTATTATCGGTAGTTCCAAGTAACGGAATGTATAAGTCATTTCCGTTAAATGCTATAAATGTAGGGAAATTTACAGGTTGTATATACTCCGTAGTTGCTGTGCTAGAAGTGTCTAAAAGGTCTTTTCGTTGTATGGAAGCGTTCCCGACAGAACTGATAAAAAGATCGTTGCCATTTTTGGCAATGCCAACAGGATTAAGGAGTCCTGTGGTGGCAACATCCACCACTTCTTGTGCTGCAATTGTAAAAGACATCAACAGGCATACAGCCATGCAAATGCAAGTGTAGTTTTTTTTCATGGTACTTGGTTTTAATGTTTGTTACCTATAAGTTACCTTGAATTTTGAGTAAAGAAAAAGGAAGCTATGCTAAATTTATAAATGATGAATACTATTAGTTGAGTGTAATTGTTTGGCAGATAGATTTTTGAGTGGTTGATTGGAACGTTTTTCACCGCATGAAAAAAGCGAACCGAAGTCCGCTTATAATCCATTGATTTATGTGTTGTAGTCTTGAACTTTCTTAGTTGCTTTGCGCGATGGTACGCATAGTACATCACAAAGCAATTGTGCTCAACATTGTTTCGTTTTGTATATCGTTCGGGTCTAGTGCATATTGATACACACCTTGTTCGCCTACTAAAATTAATAAGTTGTCTTGAATAATTACGTCAAAACTTTCGGTATTTATGGCGTGTACAAGGTTCATGTTTTCAGGATCAGAAATGTCAAATATTTTTACTTCATCATCACACACAAATAAATAATCGCCATAAAAGCCCATTCCTATAGGACCTTGAAGATTTCGTTGTGAAATTAAAATCGGATTTGTGACATCGGTAACATCATACACTTCCAATACATTCAAATCTACACCGCATTGATTGCCACCTTTTAGTGTTACAAACGCATGTGTTGCGGTTGCAATTACAGGATCGCAGGCTGTAAAATGTTGCACAGACGACAGAAACTGTGGTGTTTCAAAATTATTGGCATCGTAGATAAACATACCATTTCGTGAACCAATGTATAAATAGGATTTATACGAGAAAAGCGTTTCTATATCAAACCCAATATTTACTGAGTTGACTAATACGGGGTTTTCTCTATCATTAATATCGAACACATTCAAATTATGAAAATCGACTGTGTACAGGTGATTGTCTAAAATGGTAAATCGCGCTAACGATCCTGATTGTCCTGATTCGCTTGCAAAAGATCCTGCGTCTGAGCTTGTACTGTCTGCATCACAACCTACAAATAGTATTGCTAAGCTGACTATAAATATATATTTTTTCATTAGTTTAGGTTTAAAGTCCAGTTCACAACAATTTCATCAGTTCCCAAATCTGGGTAATATCCGTCAGGAGAAGTTACTACTGGGAATGCATTTTTTATACGTTTCGTTTCCACCACTTCTGTAAGTTCGTTTGTAAACTTCAATGCCACCAAATCAACGGCTTGATTTATATAAAATGATTCGCCTTTAAAAATAATATCGGTTACGCCTGGCGTGGTTAAAAACTTTTCTACCACTGGGTTTGCAGGGTCTGTATTGTTAATGATGTGAAAACCAACATACGGTTCGTTTACAAATAAGTAATTGCCGATTACATATATTTTTCCTGTTTGTACAATTGGGCGTGCTTCTTGGATGGTAATTGAGCTTTCCAAATCGGCTCGTGTAAAAATGACAGCATTGTAGTTGCTTGTAAAACCAGGATCGCCAATATCGTCGTCTGTAAGCCAACAAGAAACAAGGCTCAAGCAGAGTAGCAAGGTGAGTAATTTATATTTCATAAGGTTGTTTTGTAACAAGATACAAAGGCAGGAATAAGGTTGCGTATGTATATGTTAAAAAAACATTTTTGCATACAAAAGCCCAACCATGAGTAGTTGGGCTTTTTAAGGCTATAAATAAATAATCGATACTATTATCTTCCTTATCTAATGCATTAATTAAAGAAGAAACTAGCTGTTTGTTTAATTGTAAACTCTTTTTTTCATGATTCCTGTGTACTCTTTCAACAGGAATTTAAAAGTATATCGAATAATGCTGTAAGAAAAGAGAAGTAACTCGTGATTTATGAATTATAACTAGAAATTACATAAAACTGAAGTAATAAATGTCAACTGACTTTCAGTATTATAGCTGTATAATACTATGTAAGATTACTTTCTGAATTATATATAACAGTTATTCATTTTCAAAAATGATATTCAGCATGCACTTTGTCTTTTTTTAATGTAAAATGTTAAAATCGTAGTCTGTTGCTTTTAGAAATCAACGCTTATGCAAAACATACAAGGCTTACGAAGTAATTTAGGGTTTGGATTGATTTTTTTTCAGAAATTCACACTATCAAACAACAATGTTTCCTGCTTTTCGGAGTCAACAAAAGCCTGTTGCATATCTGCGTTAGTGTTCTAAAAATCTAAACAACAACATGCCAAAAGGATATATGTATATTTTAGAATGTAGTAACGGAAGTTATTATACAGGAAGTACCAAATACTTAGCAAAACGCTTTATGCAACATGCTAACGGTGAAGGAGCAAACCATACTAAGAAATATTTGCCTGTAAAGTTGGTATATGTTGAAGAATACAAACGAATAGAGACCACTTTTTACAGAGAAAAGCAAGTACAAGGTTGGAGTCGTAAAAAGAAAGAAGCGTTGATTGCTGGAATGCTAGAAAGGTTACATGAGTTGGCTAAATGTATTAATGAGACGCATTCGAGTAATAAGTGAGTCTTCGGCTCCGCTCAGACTCC
>NZ_JBGCDL010000209.1:0-17276 GCF_045105435.1 Kordia sp.
GCCAGAAGCAGACGGACGAATGAATGCGTTTTCATCCTTTACCAAATCTTCCATACGCGTTTTATCGCCTAAAATACTTCCACTAGAAATAGAGCTACTTGGATCCACGGCCAACACAGCTACTTTTTTTCCCAAAGCTGTTAAGTGCTTTCCAAACGCTTCTATAAATGTACTTTTGCCCACACCAGGGACACCTGTAATTCCAATACGAATAGAGTTATTGGCATGTGGCAAGCACTTTTCAATAATTTCCGTTGCTTTCGTCAAATGTTTAGCACTTTTACTTTCTATCAACGTAATTGCACGACTCAATGCAACTTTATCCTGATTCAAAATTCCTGTAACCAATTCGTCTACAGAAGGTTGTTTTCTTCTATTTTTTTTGATAGAATCCACCGACGATTTACTAATAAAATCAGGCTGTGCAACACCATCTTTTTCGTGTAAGGCTGAAGTATGTTTGGATTTTGAATTCAAGCGATTGTAGTATTTTGTAGCATTATTACGAAATTACGATATATTTTTTTATAAATTCAGAATTAAGAACGATTCTGAAACGTCTTTGCGAAAGTTTTGAAAAAACTTGTGGCAATCTGTTGCTAAGGAAATACAAGTTTGAATTAGAAACAGACTACCACGTCTTAAACTCCTCGTAGTGATGTTTCACAAATAATCCAATAAAATTTAAAAAAAATGAAACGCACCAAAAAAAGTATCGTCTTTAGAATAGAACACAAACCATAATAATGAACCGACAGCATTTAGGAATCTTAAAAAAATGTAAGCAAGGCAATCGGAAAGCGCAGATGAAGCTATACGATTTGTACGCAGATGCGATGTACATTGTTACGTGTCGTTATATTTCCAATAGGGAAGATGCGAAAGACGTAATGCAGGAAGCATTTTTAAAAGCATTTACACGATTGTCACAATACAAAGGAGAAGTAGCGTTTGGCGCTTGGTTGAAGCGAATTGTCATCAATCAGTGTATTGATACCTTAAAAAAACGATCGTTGGTATATGAAGAAATGAACGATCAAACCATGGCAATTGTAGATGAAGATACTTCATGGGAAGTCAACATTAACATAA
Organism: Kordia sp.; assembly: GCF_045105435.1. Taxonomy (GTDB): domain Bacteria; phylum Bacteroidota; class Bacteroidia; order Flavobacteriales; family Flavobacteriaceae; genus Kordia. The sequence goes on from NZ_JBGCDL010000209.1 coordinate 1,093, forward strand.
CAAAGCAAGAAATTCTTCAAGCCATTGAAAACCTACCAACCAAATACAAATACGTTTTACAATTGTATTTGATTGAAGGATACGATCATCAGGAAATATCAGAAATATTAGAAATTCCTGTACAAACCTCACGCACACAATTGATGCGCGGAAAAACAAAATTGAAACAAAACTTAAATGATCATTTTAAACATAAAATATCATGAGAAAAAATATTAAAGACATACTAAACGAAAACGATGCTCCTTTGGAGACACCAAAATTGCCAAAAGGGCATCGCGCTGAATTTTTAGAAAAATTATCAGCAACAGAAACAGTTTCCACATCTAATCCACCATTTACCTATTGGCGTGCTATTGCTGCAGCATGCGTATTGCTTATAGGAATTGGAGCTTTTGTATACACCAATAATGGCGGAAAGAAAGTGGAGCAAACTTCATTGTTTACAGAAATGAAATCAATTGAAGATAAGTATCTACAAGATATTGCTTCCGAATGGAAATCGTTTCAACTCACTGCAAATGATAACTATTTAGTCAAAAAATATGAAGAACGCTTAAAGAACTTAGATGCATCTTATCAAGAATTGAAAGAAGTGTTTTTAGTAGAAAAAAATAGTTTGACTACGCTTGAGAAAATGATTAAAAACTTGCAAATGCGTTTGAACCTTTTGCAAGAAATTCAACAACATTTAAAAAGATTAAAAGATGAACAACAAAATATATAACACACTCATATTGTTTTTAATTGGTTCGTTTGGACTGATTGCGCAAACTGAAAAGAAGTATCAAAAAACCTTTGAGGTTGATAAGAATACCAAGTTGCTATTTGAAACTCAAAATATTGACGTGACTTTTAAAACTTGGAATAAGGACGAAGTAAAAGTAGATTTTATAGTAGATTTTAAGAATTATTCTGAAGAAGAGATAAAGAAAATTTCAGAAGGAATTATTGTGTCGGCTCAAATGGAAACATCCATGGGAGATATGAATTATTTACGTATTGCAAATTCATCTGCGACTTCTATTGGAAGATTATCGTACCAAGTTTCAGACGGGAAAATTAGTGTAGATAATATATTTTCAGAAAAAAAAGAACCGAATCGATATCGTACAGTAAAAGATATAAATAAAGAAATATCAAAACGTTACGAAGGTTTTCATGATCTTGATGGACATGTGATATTTGAAAATGATAGTGTAGCATTTAAGGATATAGATAAAAGTAATCACAAAGGTATTTTGAGAATTCGCTCAAAATATGAAGTGTATATTCCAAGTTACTTGACAGTGGATTTAAGTGTTGCTCAAGCAAAAGTAAATTTTGATGGTACTTTTACCAATTTGATACGTGGTAATTTTCAAGAAAGTGAGTTGTCTGCGGATGAATTGAATAATGAAGGAAACAGCATTCAGTTTATGAATGGATCAATAAGAGTAAAGAAATTGGCAGGAGGAAGTTATTCTTTTAGGAATGTTACATTTGGACTGTTTGGGGAAATTGAAAATTTGTTAATGAATACTGAGTTTTCAAAAATAAGCATCGGCGAAATTAAAAGAAATGTACGATTTAGGGACTTTAAAAGTGATTTCTTCTTTTATAATTTGACAGAGAATTTTAAACTAATTACGATGATGTGTGAGTACTCGGATATTAAAATGTATATAGATAAAGATCAAAAATACTATATGGAAGCAGTGGGAAATAATGCGGTTTTAAAAGATGGCGATGTAAAAATTATCATGCAACCTAATAAAGAAGGTAAAAAATCAAAGATGTTTACACGCGGGAAAGACAACGAGGAGAATCGAAAAAACAGCTTTAAACTAGATTTAGTTCACGGCTTTGTAAGCTTATTCTACAACAAATAAACAACTAACTACAAGATGAAAAAATTAGTATTTGGGTTGATGCTTCTCGCATTGACAAGCACAACGTATGCGCAAACGAAACTAGAAATTGGAGATACAGTATCAAATGTCGAATTTTCAAACTTACTGAATTCGCCAAATCCAGAAATTTCTTTATCAACATTAAAAGGAAAAGTGATTATTCTCGATTTCTGGGCAACTTGGTGCGGACCGTGTATTCCTGCCATGAAAAACTTAATTAAACTGCAAGAAGCGTTTCCTAATGATATTCAAGTTATTGGCATTGCAGAAGACAAACCTGAGCGTTTGCAACGGTTTATAGACAATTCGCCTTCCAAAGTCTGGTTTGGTTTGCAAACGAAAATTTTAGAAACTTTATTTCCGTATCGAATTCTGTCACATGCAATCATCATCAATCCGAAAGGAAAAATAGTGGCAATTACATCTACGGATATTATTACGGCAGAAATTATTCAGAAAGTAAAAGCAGGAAAATCAATTTCATTACCTTTCAAAGAAGAAAACATTGTATTCGATTACGACGCTGACCCGTTTCCTGTAAAAGATACAAAAGCCAAACGTGTATTGCTAAAAGGCGGATTTGAAGGAGTTGCTTCCTTTTCAAAAGGATATTTAAAAGATGAAACCTTCAATGGTAGACGTTTGACAATTATCAATTATACGATTCCGAGTATGTACCGAAACCTGTATCAAAAAACATACAACAGAACTGTTTTAGACATTGATAAAGAGAAATATTCCTATAAAAATCCTAAGAATAAATATTGTTTAGACATCATTACAGAAAAAGCTGGAGATGAAATGTATACAATCGGAATTAAGAAACTTGAAGAAACGTTTGCTGTAAAAGCAAAGCTTTCAACACGCACGATTCCTGTATATGTTTTAAGTGTTATTGATAGAACGAAGCTTACAAAACTAAAATCTACTACGAAAGAACGCACTTTGGAATTTAGAGGTTATGAATTTCATGCTAAAAAGATTCGGATGGCTGATTTTCAAGATTATATAGAAAACGAAACGCCTGTTCCCGTGGTAGATGAAACCAATTATTTTGGACTTTTGGATATCGATTTTGTATTCGATCCGCAAAAGAAAGGTTCTTTCAAAGCCGAACTCGCTAAAATAGGTTTGGAACTCAGCAAAGCCGAACGCGAAGTAGAATTATTGGTCATTTATGAAGAGTGATTTTTTGAAATGGATAGTTTGTTTTTTATTGATTTTTCAATTTGAAAATATAAGCAATGAACAAATCAACAACTCAGAAACGTCACTGCGAGAAGTGTACGACGTGGCAGTCTGCTTGTTATAGTACGTTAATTGTTTTTTAAGTCACAGATTGCCACGGTTTCGCCTCGCAAAGACGTATTATATAGTGTTTGTATTTAGGCATTAGCTTTTGGGTATTTGGTATTAGTGGTGTTCTAAGAATATTATACGGTTCTCATCAACAAATCAACGAATTGACAAATTTGGCATTAGCTTTTGGGTATTTGGTATTTAGTGGCGTTCTAAGGTGATTTTGTGGGTTTTTAATAAACAAATAAACAAATCAACAAATCAACGAATCAACAAAAAACAAATCAATCCAACATCCAACACCGCTAGTATATCAAAACTACATCATCCCAGAAAAGAAAATGGCATTCATCAACAACTTATTTGTTCCGTACCAAAAAGCTCTAAAGTTGGTATTATCAGTAAATGCAATCACGCGACCGCTTCCCATACGCTTGGTTTGAAAAGGAACACTATTCTTCAGTAATTCTAAGTTTTCTTCTGAAACATAACCGCTTAACAAAGGTGAATTTGTATACTGAATTGGATTGTTATAACTTTTTTCATGCGGATTTACAAAAACTGTTGTGTTACGAAACATTGGCAATTCATCTTTCAGATATCCAAAATTAATAGGATGCGAACGATCAATCTTTGTATTAAAAATTGCGCCACCAATTACTTGTGCGCCATTATGATCTCTGCGCTGTTCAAACGAAACATTCTTAGCATCAATTCCTGTTTTCTTCAAGTCTAGCTTCATAAAACTATTCTTACTCAAATAACGAACTGAATTTCGATATGCAATCAAAGTTCCGCCACTTTTTACCCAATTTTTAAGTTTGCTTGTATAACTTTTAGATAACGAATATGTATTTGGTAAAATAATATGTGTGTACTTCGACAAATTCATTCTGTCAAAATTGCGCATATCTAGCTTTGTCAAAGGCATTTCATAACGTTGGTCGAACAAATGCCAAATTTCACCTGCATCATAGGAAGTAATTGGATCACCAATAAGCATGGCTACTTTTGGATTTCCAACGGCTTTAAAATTACTACTTCCTAAATCAATTCCTTCCGTTAATCCAGATGAAACTGCTGTAATATTTACACGGCTTTTTTTAGCAACATAATTTAAAAATTTCTTCATTTCTTGTGCGTTCAATCGTTGATTTTGCACAGGAATCATAATAGTTCCGTAATCGTAACGTACACCTTCAAGCGTAAACGGTTTCATGGCAACTTTTGCACGCAAATTTTTCGATTTAATAATTGCCAACGCTTTTGGGGAATAATATTCGTTCCACTCAAATAAATAGGCATAATTTCCAACGCCATTTACCGTTCCTGTTGGCGCTTGTAAGTCTGTAATTTCATTTCCAGCATTGCTAAGCGAACTTAAATCGTTGTACGACACATTGAATGCCAACGGAAATGTCCACGCTGAAATATCATAAAATAAACTATCTTGAAATTGTGTCCGTTTTTCAAAAATTGCATTGATCAATCGGTGTTGACGCTGATCTCTTGGCACAATATAACTCGCACCTTTTTTATATTTTGTACCTGCAACAGTCACATCATTTTTAACTTCGTGAATGCTAATTTGATGACGTTTTAAAATTTCGGCTAAATGGTAGGTTTTCGCTGCATCTTTTTCATCACCAAAAATATAGGCTTTTGCTTTTGTTCGCGCCGCTTCTTTTCTTGCATTTTCATAGAATTGTCTCTGATATCGTAGAATAGTCGTGCGCATAGTATTGGCAGCTTCTAGTGTAGACAATGCCGCTGTGAATTGATTTCGAATGGCAAACGGAAAAGTAATTAAACCATTTTCACTCTCCTGAACGTGTCCGCGTGCGCTTCCTTGTTCAAACAAAATTCCGATACTTCCATTAATATCTGGGAATGTAGAGCCTTTTCCATAATAAAAATCGTCAAAACTCTCTTCGGTATAGTATAATGAACCAATTTTGTCAAATGCTTTTGCATGATAGGTTGCAATTTCTTTCGTTAAATCTTGATTCATTTGTGGCGTTAACGGATGTGTTCGCGACGGAATTCCAGGTTGAAAGAAAAACGAAGAATTGGAACCCATTTCATGGTGATCTGTCAAAATATTCGGCATCCAATTATGAAATGTTTTAATACGTGCTCTTGATTCTGGCAATTGTACAGGCAACCAATCTCTGTTCATATCAAACCAATAGTGATTTGTACGTCCGCGTGGCCATGATTCGTCATATTCTCTATCTTGAGGATCGCTAATTAAATGCTCGCTTTTGTGCATATTTACCCAACCGGCAAAACGTTGCAACCCATCAGGATTAAAACATGGATCTAATAAAACGACTGTATTTTTTAATAAATTATCAATCTGAGTTCCTTCTGCAGCAGCTAAATGATAGGCAAGGAGCAAAGCGGCATTACTTCCACTAGCTTCATTTCCGTGAATGGAAAATCCTTGATATACCACAATTGGCATATTTGCAATTTGTGCATTAGCGCCACTCTTTTCAGTCAAGCTCAAATGTTCTTGACGAATGCTTTCAATATTTTGATGATTCGCAGGTGAAGTTACAGTCAGCAATAAAATTGGACGATCTTCAAATGTTTTTCCGCGATTTTCTAACGTAATTCGATCCGAACTCTTAGCCAACACTTTCATATACATTACCAACTTATCGTGTGTTACGTGCCATTTTCCAACTTCGTGCCCTAATACACTTTCTGGTGTCGGAATGCTTTTATTGTATGTAACGTCTTTTGGTAAGTAATAAGACAGCGAAGGTTTTTCCTGTGCGTTCGTCATAAAAAAGCATAGACAAAAAACAGCAATAACTAGATTGGAAAATCGAAACATGTATTGTTTTGGATTGGTTAGAGCACAAAAATCAACTATTTGTTGCCCAATTCAAAACGGGAAAACCGTATTTAACAAAAAAAGTGATTGTTTACTAGTTTATAAGTTTAGTAGTTTATGCTTTGAAACGAAATATTGTAAATCAAATCAACAACTCAGAAACGTCACTGCGAGGAGTTTGCGAGGTGGCAGTCTGTTTGTTTTAGTACGTTAATTATTTTTGAAGTCATAGATTGCCACGGTTTCACCTCGCAAACACGTATCATAATAGTAGGCATTAGCTTTTAGGTATTTGGTATTAGTGTCGTTCTAAGGTGATTTTGTGGTTCTCAATAGACAAATCAGCAAATTGGCAAAAAATAAACAAACAAACAATGAAGTTTAAGCGTTTATAAGTTTAACCATTTATACTTAGAAACTAAAAGTCGAAAAATAAATCAACAAATCAACAAAAAAACTATATTTGCAGCACTAAAATTTTATCATTAGAATGAAAGCTGGAATTGTAGGATTACCGAACGTTGGAAAATCAACTTTATTTAACTGTTTATCGAATGCGAAAGCACAAAGTGCAAACTTCCCATTCTGTACGATTGAACCTAATTTAGGCGTCGTAAATGTACCAGATACAAGACTTCAAAAATTAGAAGAATTAGTAAATCCGCAACGCGTATTGCCTGCAACGGTAGAAATCGTTGATATTGCAGGTTTGGTTCGTGGCGCTAGTAAAGGTGAAGGTTTAGGAAATCAGTTTTTAGGAAATATTCGCGAATGCAATGCCATCATGCACGTTTTGCGTTGTTTTGATAATGACAATATTATTCATGTTGATGAGACTGTAGATCCGATTCGCGACAAAGAAACAATCGATATTGAATTACAGCTAAAAGACCTTGAAACTGTTGAAAAACGACTAGAAAAGGTAAAAAGAGCTGCCAAGACAGGAAATAAGGAAGCGCAAAAAGAACAAGCGACTTTAGATAAGTTTAAAGCGGCTTTAGAACAAGGTATTTCAGCAAGAGCTGTAGAAGTTTCTGAAGACGAACAAGAACTAATGAAAGGTTTTCAATTATTAACGGCAAAACCGATTTTATATGTATGTAATGTAGATGAAGCTTCGGCAAAATCTGGAAATGCGTATGTTGATAAAGTACGTGAAGCCGTAAAAGATGAAGACGCAGAAATTATTGTATTAGCCGTTGGAACAGAAGCTGATATTGCAGAATTGGAAGATTATGAAGAGCAACAAATGTTCTTAGAAGACATCGGATTGGAAGAGCCAGGCGTTTCTCGCTTAATTCGTGCTGCATACAAATTATTAGATTTACAAACGTACTTTACCGCAGGAGAAAAAGAAGTACGCGCTTGGACCATCGGAATTGGATACACAGCGCCACAAGCTGCTGGAGTAATTCATACAGATTTTGAAAAAGGATTCATTCGTGCAGAAGTTATCAAATATGATGATTATGTAGCATACGGAACAGAAGCCAAAGTAAAAGAAGCAGGAAAACTATCTGTAGAAGGAAAAACATACGTTGTCAGTGATGGAGATGTAATGCACTTCTTATTCAATGTGTAGTTTTATAAAATAGATCGGACAAAAGATCAAAAATAATATATGTTAAAACCTTCAAATTAAATTTGGAGGTTTTTTGTTTTTAGGAAGAATTCGGTTAGTTTTAAAAACTAAACATAAATGGTTGGATTTAATTAACAATTCAACTTTTCTTTTTTTAAACGAAACAACTAGATACTTCAATAACTATGAAAGACTTTTTTTTAGATTCCAAGAACGTATTTATGAATTTATTGAAACAGACTTGTCTGCTAAAGAAAGTAAAGAAACTTATGCTTCGCTAAAAACAGAAATTAATGATATAATAAATACAAATTATAAAGGATTTGAAAATCACTTTATGAAAATGGTAAACTATCATCACCAGCGGCATTTAGAGAATGTTTCATTTGATGATTTTATGAAACAAGAATTTCCAGCACCGAGAATACGAGTAGGTAGATTACCAGTCGATTTTAATGAAGATAACTATGACTTCATGAAAAAGCTGGCAAAGAATACTAAAAAAACGATACAAGAGCTTGCTAATTTAATTTGGAATAATAAATACTATCCGCATACAAATGTCGATATTGATACAGGCGAAATTATAGAACTTAATACTGGAAGTTCTGAAGGTAGATTTAATTTTGAATGTTTTCCTCCGATCTCAAAATTGAAAAAACTTGATAAAATTTATATCTCTTATGTTACTGATGCTGTTATTGATTTTTCTAAAATAGCGGATAGATTTCTGCACTTAAAGGAATTGCGTATTAGCAGTTTAAAAGAAGTCAAAAAAATTATTTTAATAGGAACTATTGAAGAGTGTGAACTTAATTTTATAGAAAATCTTGAATCACTAGATTGTACAAAAATTGACTTGTTAGATTCATACGATTTTATAAGTTTTCAGTGTAAAAATAATGGACCTTGCATCATTACGGACGCACAAAAAAACCATCCTTCTCCTTTTTCTAGATTTAGATGGAAAAAACAAATAGTAACAGCTACTGCCAAAGAAATACACTCTTTTGCAGTATATTATAATTGGGATAATGGAACAAAATTCTTACGCTGGGCAATCAAACAACCACAATGCGATAAAGGAACTGCGCTTTGTATTTACTGGCATGGTTCTCCAGAATACTATACGCAATTTGCATCTAAAAAAGAAACGGATTCTTGGGCACAAGATGCCTATGCTTTATTGGCAGCCATTGAAAAGCGTATAAAGAAAAATGACTTTAAAACAAACAATTATAAATTCAATGTCAACAAACATTTGAATAATAAACCTGTAAATTATCCGGAAAATAAAGTAAGAGACATTCCTGAATATATGTTTGTAAATGACTAAATATAAACTCATTAATAGTATCAGTATTCAAAATTAACAACGCAATTCATACAAAATACTCTTAAAAAGTAAGTGGAAATAGTAAGAATTTTACAATATAACAGTAGCGATATAGATACATTCTGGTTGTACATTAGCTGAATAACCAAAAATTAATATATCATGAAAAAAATTACTCAAGTACTCAGTGTATTTTTGTTATTATTTATAACAAATACAAACGCACAACAATCGGTTTTAGACGATTTGGACGAAACGTTCGATTCCGCAGATGTCATTCGAATTGAAGCAAAAAGAGTCAAAGCCGCATTAAAAGTCTTAACGGTTGATTATTTAGTAAACAACAACGTAAATGCCGATGTTGCTACCTATCTTCAACTCACGGATGTTAGCATGGAAGTCGTAGAAGAATTCAGTGATGAAGTGATCTATTACATCGGGCAAGCAGCACAAGGAAACAGCAATATTGATCCTGCAAGTATTCAAAATAAAGCTTCTGCTATTGAAGGAAACGAAGATTTTGTACGCAACAAAAGTGCTTTACTGGCAACCGCAATTCAGCAAAACAATCGTGGAACAGCACGTCAATTAATTCGCGAAATCAGAACCTTACTCAACACGCAAATTCGTTTGGCAAAAGAAATCAAGACAGAAGCAACAGCATTTAAAGCAATTGCAACAGTATACAATGTTCGTATTGAGTTGGTTGATGAACAATCTGGAGCTTCCGTTCCAGCAGGAACATTACCAGGATACGCTGCCACAAACCAAGATACAGGCGAAATTTTTTACACAGATTATTACAATATTGACAGTTTTGCAAACTTACCAGCAGGAACCTATCGTTTTGATGCGTATGATGGTTATTTTGATGGTGCGTCAAGCGCGATTGTAACCTTAGATCCGAGCTTAGTTGGACCTAATGGAGTTGTCGTAGTAACACTCAGTTATTGGTCAGAATAAACATAATATTCAAAGCAGTTATTAAAAAAGCGCAATATTTACAAAATATTGCGCTTTTTGTTGATTAATTTCATGCGTTCGAGTTTTATTTTTTCATAGTAAATAGTATATTAGCATCAAACCCTAATACTGCTTTAATACATGTCACAAGACTCACAATATACCGAAGATAATATACGTTCACTTGACTGGCGCGAACACATCCGAATGCGTCCTGGAATGTACATCGGAAAATTGGGTGATGGATCTTCTGCCGATGACGGAATTTACATTCTTGTAAAAGAAGTATTAGATAATTCCATTGATGAATATGTCATGGGAGCTGGGAAAACAATTGAAGTTTCTATTCAAGGAACAAAAGTAATTGTGCGCGATTACGGTCGTGGAATTCCATTAGGAAAAGTAGTGGATGTAGTTTCCAAAATGAATACAGGAGGAAAATACGATTCTAAAGCGTTTAAAAAATCGGTTGGATTGAACGGAGTTGGTACAAAAGCGGTAAACGCATTATCTTCTTATTTTAGGGTAGAATCTTCTCGTGATGGAAAATCAAGTGCAGCGGAATTTGCACAAGGAAATCTAACGGATAAAGAGTTTTTAGAAGAAACTTCTCGTAGACGTGGAACAAAAGTTACGTTTGTACCAGATGAATCAATCTTTAAAAACTATAAATATAGAACAGAATACGTAGCAAAAATGCTTCGTAACTATGTCTATTTAAATACAGGATTGACGATTATTTTCAATGGAGAAAAATTCTTCTCGGAAAATGGTTTAAGAGATCTTTTAGAAGACAACAACAACAAAGAAGACATGCTATATCCAATTATTCACTTAAAAGGTGACGACATTGAAGTAGCAATTACACATAGTAAAACACAATACAGCGAAGAATATCATTCGTTTGTTAACGGACAACACACCACGCAAGGTGGAACGCATCAAGCAGCATTTAGAGAAGCCATTGTAAAAACAGTGCGCGACTTTTACGGAAAAAGCTATGAAGCGTCCGATATTCGAAAATCTATCATTTCTGCGGTAAGTATCAAAGTAATGGAACCTGTTTTTGAATCGCAAACAAAAACAAAACTCGGTTCTACCGAAATGGGAGGAAACTTGCCAACGGTTCGTACATATATCAATGACTTTGTCGGTAAATATTTGGACAATTATTTACACAAAAATACAGATACAGCAGAAAAAATACAACGTAAAATTCTGCAAGCAGAACGCGAACGTAAAGAACTTTCTGGAATTCGTAAACTCGCCAAAGAACGTGCTAAAAAAGCAAGTTTGCACAACAAAAAACTGCGTGATTGTAGAGTGCATTTAGGCGATATAAAAAAAGACAGAAGACTTGAATCAACTTTGTTTATTACGGAGGGAGATTCAGCTTCGGGTTCTATCACAAAATCTCGTGATGTAAATACGCAAGCAGTTTTTAGCTTACGCGGGAAACCATTAAATTCGTATGCAATGTCTAAAAAGATTGTATATGAAAACGAAGAATTCAACCTTTTGCAAGCTGCGTTAAACATTGAAGAATCAATGGAAGACTTGCGTTACAACAACATTGTAATTGCAACGGATGCCGATGTGGATGGAATGCACATTCGCTTGTTATTAATTACGTTTTTCTTGCAATTTTTTCCAGAATTAATCAAAGAAGGACATCTGTACATCTTACAAACACCTTTATTTAGAGTCAGAAACAAAAAAGAAACCATATACTGCTACAGTGAAGCAGAAAGAATAGCCGCCATAAACAAACTTTCTGGAAAACCAGAAATAACACGATTCAAAGGATTGGGAGAAATTTCACCTGACGAATTCAAACATTTTATTGGAGACGATATCCGTCTCGATCCAGTCATGTTAGACAGAGAAACTTCCATTGAAGAATTATTGCAATTCTACATGGGAAAAAATACGCCAAACAGACAAGAATTTATTATAAACAATCTAAAGGTAGAATTAGACCTTATTGAAGAAAAATAATAGGCTATATGCGGTTTAGTAACGCAAAATCGAAAAAATGGGTTCCGTTTCTCTACTTTTTTTTAGGAATAAGTAGCATCTTAACGGTCTTGTATTTCTTTCTTTTTAGAGAAGATATCAATCAAATAAAAATGTGGTATGCAATTCCAGCAGTACTCGTTTTGTTGATTTTTGTCTTTTACAGTACAGCTAAATATTTTGAATTTGACAGTGATGGCAATGTGCTCACGTTTATCAACAAAGGATTGTTTATTTCAAATTTTATCAATTATCGTGAAAATAGAGCCGAATTTCCAAAAGAAAAACTCAAACGATATCGCATACAAAACTATGTATTATATAGCTTTCTCTATGTATATGTGAAATCGAAAACGAACCAAATAAAGCGCGTACGATTTAACATAAGTTTACTTAGTAATAGCAAAAAAAGAGCCTTAAAAAAATCGCTTGAAAAAGTGATAAAGCATAACAACGAAATTTCTTAATGGAAGAACATAACGAAGAATTACATGCTGAGAATCAGCAACATGAAAACAATGCGCAAGAAACCATTACCAAAGTTACAGGAATGTACAAAGATTGGTTTTTGGACTATGCATCGTATGTTATTTTAGAAAGAGCAGTGCCAGCCATTGAAGATGGTTTTAAGCCTGTACAACGACGCATCATGCATTCCATGAAAGATTTGGATGATGGGCGTTACAATAAAGTAGCCAATATTGTCGGGCATACCATGCAGTATCATCCACATGGTGATGCTAGTATTGCGGATGCCATGGTGCAAATTGGTCAAAAAGACTTGCTAATTGATGCACAAGGAAACTGGGGAAACATTCTCACAGGCGATCGCGCGGCGGCTTCTCGTTACATAGAAGCACGTTTGTCAAAATTTGCATTAGACGTCGTTTTTAGTCCAAAAATTACAGAATGGCAATCGTCGTATGATGGTCGTAAAAATGAACCTGTCAATCTGCCTGTAAAATTCCCGTTGTTGTTAGCGCAAGGTGCAGAAGGAATTGCGGTAGGTTTATCGACTAAAATATTACCACACAACTTTTTAGAATTAATTGATGCTTCTATCAAGCATTTGCAAGGAAAACGCTTCCAAATCTATCCTGATTTTCCAACTTCAGGAATTATGGATGTAAGTAATTACAATGATGGTTTGCGTGGTGGAAAAGTGCGTGTGCGTGCTAAAATTTCACAACTTGACAAAAATACCTTAGTCATTACGGAAATTCCGTTTGCAACCAATACATCATCGTTGATAGAATCGATCTTAAAGGCGAATGACAAAGGAAAAATAAAGATTAAAAAGATTGAAGACAATACGGCTGCCAATGTAGAAATACTAGTGCATTTACCGAATAATATATCTCCAGATAAAACCATTGATGCGTTATATGCATTTACCAATTGTGAAAACTCTATTTCGCCGTTGGGTTGTATCATTTTTGACAATACACCATTATTTATTGGAGTTTCCGAAATGTTGCGTCGTTCTACAGATCATACAGTAGTTTTGTTAAAAGCAGAATTAGAAATTCAACTAGCAGAATTGCAAGAACAATGGCATTTTGCATCGTTAGAACGAATTTTTATCGAAAACAGAATCTACCGTGAAATCGAAGAAGAAGAAACATGGGATGGTGTTATCAATGCGATTGACGAAGGTTTAAAACCACACATTACACACTTAAAACGTGCGGTAACAGTTGAAGACATTACGCGATTAACGGAAATCCGAATCAAGCGTATTTCTAAGTTCGACATTGACAAAGCACAACAAAAAATTGATGCTTTAGAAGAATCTATCGCAGAAGTTCGCCATCATTTGGAAAACTTAATTACCTATGCAATTGATTACTTTACACGACTTAAAAAACAATACGGAGAAGGCAAAGAACGCAAAACAGAAATCAGAATTTTTGACGATGTTGATGCGCGAAAAGTAATCATTCGTAACACAAAACTTTATGTAAATAGGGAAGAAGGCTTTATTGGAACTTCGCTCAAAAAAGATGAATATGTAACAGAATGCTCTGATATTGATGATATTATAGCGTTTACACGCGATGGAAAAATGCAAATTACCAAAGTAGATTCTAAAACATTCATCGGTAAAAATATCATTCACGTTGCCATCTTCAAGAAAAAAGACAAACGCACCATTTACAACATGATTTATCGTGATGGAAAAAGTGGTCCGAGTTATATAAAACGTTTTGCCGTAACAAGCGTAACCCGTGGAAAAGAGTACGATTTAACGCAAGGAAACAAAGGTTCAATGGTGACGTATTTTTCTGCAAATCCGAATGGGGAAGCGGAAGTAGTTACCATATTATTACGCCAAGCAGGAAGTATTAAAAAACTAAAATGGGATATTGACTTTGCCGATTTAGGCATAAAAGGTCGTGGTGTAAAAGGAAATACCGTTACAAAATATTCTATAAAACGTATAGAACTTAAAGAAAAAGGAGTTTCTACGCTAAAACCCCGTAAAATATGGTTTGATGATACAGTTCAGCGATTAAATGTGGATGGTAGAGGCGAACTCATTGGCGAATTTAAAGGTGAAGATCGTTTGCTTGTCATCAATCAAAAAGGAGAATTAAAAACGATTCTTCCTGAATTGACAGCACATTTTGACAGCAATATGATTGTATTGGAAAAATGGAATCCAGAAAAACCGATTTCAGCCATTTATTACGATGGCGAAAAAGAACGCTACTACGTAAAACGTTTCTTGGTTGAAAATACATCTAAAGTAGAGCACTTTATCACCGATCATCCAAAATCGCAATTAGAACTATTAATGACGGATTGGCGACCAATGGCAGAAGTCGTTTTTTACAAACAACGTGGAAAAGATCAGAAACCAAATATGGAAGTGAATTTGGAAGAATTTATTTCCGTAAAAGGAATTAAAGCACTTGGAAATCAGTTGACTTCGGATAAAGTTAGACAAATAAATGTATTGGAATCGCTTCCGTATGAAGAAGAAATAGCAGTGCCTACAGAAGAAATGGAAGTTGTAGATGAAGAAACGGTACAAGGTGAAGCAAATTCAAATGCCGCTAATGATAGTGAAGAGCCACCAGTTGCCGGTGATGGACAAATTGGATTGTTTTAATTCGCTTCACTTCAACAGGATCAACGTGCGCGTTTTAATAGAATGTTAATATTGGCTTTGTCTTCGTTGAATTTGAATCTTTTTGTGATTACAACATAGCACATCTCGATACGAATTTATGATATAAATTCACTCGATGTGACGTTGACCGTTTCAAATTTTTCTTAGGTTTCGCAAGCGTCTATTCAAGTGGTTTTCGTATTTTTTTACATTGAGCGAAGTCGAAATGAAATGAAGAAAATTATATCGAGAACTACTTCTATGTTAGATTTTTATTTCTTTCAATGTTAGTATGAATCATGTTTTTTAGTAAGTATATTTTCAAACTAATAAACTTGATCACCAAATTGAATTAAATACGTCTTTGTGAACATTTTGCAAAAATGTGAAGCAATCTGTTTCTTAGAAAGTAATTTTCAAATTAACAAAATTGAATCTCTTTCTATTTACGAACATCTAAAAACAATTCGTACATAGCTAAATCACTATTTTCAATAGCTAAGTAGTTTTTCATTTCTACAATTTTTGGTTTCCACTCTTCTTTGTTTTTTGGTAACTTTTGATTGTTAGGAATCTCATCACCAACGAAGTATATGTTGATTAACTTTGCGTTGATTCTATTTCTTTTCAAAAAATCTAATACAAAAAGTCTATTCGCGATCTGATAAAATTTACGCGTCCAAGGACTATCATCTTTAATTCGTATTCCGTTATTTTTTGCGGTATTCGCAAGTGCAGTTTCAATTTTTTCGATACTTCTTGGAGAAGTTGCTTGACACTTTTGTTTCATTTCTGCAAAATCAGCTTTGGCTTCAATTAAAATCCAAGTCTTTATGCTATTATGAGTCGTATAGCCTACCAAATCCCAATTCATTGAACTTCCAGATTGCGGCCATTCATTTTTCCAACAATCTAGTATTTTATTGAATCCAGGCTCATTTTTTAAAAATTCGATACCGATTAATTCATTATCAAGCGTATTTTTAGTTTCGCCAAAATTAAAATCTAACCAAGTAACATTATTTACTTCAATTACATTTTTAACTCTTTTATCAAATTCATTTCGGTGTCTTCCCAACCATCTTAACAGGTGAAATTCACTTCCATATCCTAAAGCCATTTTTCCCATAATTATT
>NZ_JBGCDL010000210.1:0-3324 GCF_045105435.1 Kordia sp.
CTCTACATTGCAAGGTTTCTTTGGTCCAATATTGTTCGTATTGCGCTGCTTGCGTATAGTTATATATCCAAAGATTTGCCGTTGGATGCTTACAGTTATGAATGTAACCATTAGTCATTGCTTGCTTTAATTTTTCGATATATACTACGCTTGTTTTCATTTTGTTTTTAATTATAGTACAAATTTGAATCATTACTACGCAATTATTATGCGTAGTTAAAATGTGTTTGTTAATTAACATTGATTAAAGTTTCTTTCTGATAAAACTTAATAAATATTTACAGTAACATGCTGAATTTTATATTCTTACTTTCGTTTTCTTTGCTCGCACAAAGAATACTGAATCAAGTTCAGCACAGGCTTCAACAAAAGAAAGTGCGCTTTTAGTTCATGTCATTTATATTTTAAATTAAGGTATTCATGTATGCAAAGCATTTCCAGAGGTATTTTTAGTTTTTTTTTTAGGGAAAAACTAAAACCGCATGAGTTTTTCTAAATTTTTTAGTTCACGGTTTTCTATCTTCTTTTATTGAGTTTATGAATCTTCGATTTCCAAGGCTTCAAAAATTCTTAACGAAAAACTCCTGCTATACTGCGGAAAAGTTAAAACTCACTCTTGTTTTCTTAAAACTTAAAAGGTTTTAAGAAACTATCTTTTTCTAAGGTGTCCAAAGAAAAATCGAAGTCAGCTTGTTCCTTTACAGTTACAATTTCTACACCTAAAATCTTTACAATTTTATTGAATGATAATGGTTTGTTCCATTGTTGGTATAATGCTTTTGTAGCCAAGTCTGAGATTTCTGAGTTACCAGAAATACGCGCATGACCAGCACCAAAGTTTAATAAGACAAAGCATTGTTTATCTTTTTTAGGAATCATGATACCTAAGATTGTTTGCGATTGTACCGAAGCACATTTTATTTCGGCAAACAATTTATTCGGATTCATCATGTAATCGTAATTGATGGAATCACCTGTACCAATAATGATTTTGTATTCACAAGTTGCACTACCCGAAAATACATTGTTGTTTACCAATGTTGGCATGTTTAAACCTTTGTTAGCGTACAAATATTCTGCGGCACCATTTGGCGCTGAGGTAATATCACCTGAATACATTAAGTTACCATTTTGTTGGTTGTAGGTTGCATTCCAACCAATTTTACCACCAATATTTAAACCAGATAAATCCAAATCATTTGCGCCCCAAGCATCTTTCCAATAGATACCAACTGCCATTTTTTTACCGTAAAAACGCGTACCTGTTGGAATGTTACCAACATACATTTTTTCGGAAGTTGGCAATGCGTATTTTACATCTTCTGGCAAGAATATTTTCTTATTAGATAAATCAAATCTACGTTTGATATACTTTAAAATAAACGCATAGTTTTTTTCGAAAACTTCATTTTCAATTGTTTCAACATGTTTTTCAGCTGTGTACAATTTTTCTTTTATCTTCTGTAAAACCTGGTTTTTACTATTTTGTTCAATAGTCGTAGTATTTGATTTTACAAAGGATTTACCATTACGAATTCTGTATAAAAACGCATCTTGACCATTCATACGACTGTAACAAGCCGATAATGCTTTGAATAATGCAAACGGTGTTGCATTGTCCAACCAACGTACATCATTTGCAGTTAACAAAATATTTGTCACGTTGTTTAATGGATTTGAAACCAATGGTTTGTGATGCTTTTTTGAAAGCTTACTAATCTTATTGATCGTTTTTGGTGCTTTACTTTTATATGCTAAAAATAGAGGTTTGAAACGATTGAAGATTTCAGCCAATTTCTCTAAACCAAATTTATTGAATGCTTGTGTCGGATTGTACGAACTGTTTTTAATTAATTCGATCAATTCATCATTTTTAATCAACAAAGTCGTGTCTGTACTTCTGTAGATGATGTATCTGAAAAACTCCACCGCATTTTCAGGATAGATATCATAAAACTCCGCCAATTTTACAATGGCTTCTTTGTTTTTGATGTTTTCTTTACCTGTGAATGTGTATTTTAATTCATCTGCCAAGATTGAAATCAATTCATCAACTGTTTCCGATTTTAACGCAATACCAGATTGTAACAAAGACAAGCATTTTTCCTGCATTTCTGCAACGGTGTATGCTTTGATGACTTTGTATGATAATTTTACATCTGGAATGTTTACTACTTGCGTAGGAATAAAAATTTCAGCTTGAAAATTACTGCCATACGTTGAAATATAGTGCTTGATTTGTTCGATTAAAAATTGACCACGAGCGTGATTTTTAATCGTACTCCACGACTTATAGAAAGTCTTGTTTAAATCGTTACCATTTAATTTTTCATCAGTATAGAATTTGATGATTTTTCGTTTCGCCCAAAGTGCTTTTGTTTCAATAATATAACCTTCATCAGTGATGAATGGCTTTTTAGGTGAAATTTCACCGAAAATACTAGATGTTTTTTCTTTTGCTACAACGGCGTTAAATAATTTTAATGTTTTCATCTGTTCATTTTTATTTAATTAATTCTGTCAGATGCAATTCGCCAATAACCATATAGTTTCAATGAATTAATAGTTTTGGCTCATTTCATTTTGTTTAAATTAATAAGTGAGGTGTATGCTTTCTTTGAATGAATGTTTTATAGGAACACCTTTTACCTATTTCAAAAAGACGAAGAGTAATATAACCAACTATGCTCTTGCGAGCACTGGAGTCGAACCAGTAATAGGAACTCTTGGTGTCTTTTTTTTAAGAACTAACGGAAAGTATTTTCTGAGTGTAATAGGAACTTTCTGTGTCAGTTTTTGTTTTTATATTGTTTCAATACTATATTTGAGATCGTTTGTCAGAAGTATTTGATTACTAACGACAGGACAAATATTTTGCAGAAGTGCGCAACTATTATGCGTAGTGAAATTATTTTATTTTTTCAGAATCAAAAATTAATTTAATTAACTTGTAATCAGTGTTTTGAAAGTAAAAAAAGACAACAGGATTTGTTGTTAAATGTGTAGTTATATAAATATGTGTAATTTTGTATTGTGAAGAATGTCTATGACATTGGTAATATCTCTATTACTTTCCCATATACATTTTTTGTCCATCCGTTAATTCTTCCGCGATTGTTTCCAATTAACAATCCACGTCTTTCGTTTTTTCCTTTCACCAAATGTGTAAATACATTTCCGCGAACTTTACAAAAGACAATATCACCAGCTTCGCAATTTTCCCAAGAAATGGGCTGCAACTTTACAGGTTGCTTCGATTTTAGAAGTGGCAACATAGAATTACCAGGTTCTTTTGAAATGATGGTTTCTCCATCGAGTAGTTTT
>NZ_JBGCDL010000211.1:0-16569 GCF_045105435.1 Kordia sp.
ACGATTTTGCTCAATTTTAATTTGCTGATCTAAACGTTCACCCAATTGCTGAATTTGAACTGATAATTCTTGTTGCTTTTTTGGAGAGGCTTTTGCTGCTTTTTGTTGCGCTTGTTTCAATTCGAGATTGAACATTTGCGACAAGCTATCTTTTCGTTTTGTAAAACCTTCAACGCGTTTTGTAAAAACGGCTTCTAAATCTTTTTTCTCTTGGTATTCATTAATTAATTCAGTGTTGTCTACAAAACCAATTTTTACAGGTTTCTCACATGAATAAAATGCCAATACAGCAATTCCTAAAACAAGTAGTTTTTTCATTTGTATCTTTTTTGTTGTTATTTATCGTTTTTCAGAAAATTGACAAATCGACATCTTTCCGCTTTTGTCATTTTCGTTCCGCAAAAATAGAAATAAAGTTTACATAACAAATTGTGAAGTTTAGATGATTTTTCACGAAAAACAGTTCTATAAGAAAAATTTATAATTCAAAAACACAGTATAAACATCACTTATTGAAATTCGTCTTTTTTATTAGGTGTTTTAAGTCGTTTCACAAAATAGCAATCACATTACATAGTTTCAAGCTAAAACTATGCTTAAAATAGCTTAAAATGTGTTTTTAGTTGTTTTTTATGACGTAAATGAGTGAAGAATACTCCGAAGAAGAGATCGCTTTAAAGTTTGACACAAATCCTCTGTAAAATCCTTTGATTGGATTCATTTTGCCTGTTTTGTGTTTTTCGGAAAGTAAACTCACATAATACGCATCAAACTTCATGGGTAGGATTTTTACTACTTTTAAGTTTTCTTTCCCAAAAAGTGATTTGATTGATTGTTGTGAGAAATGCCATAAGTGTCGAGGAACATCATACGCCGCCCAAAGTTCTTTATAATGTGTTGCGTCGTGACTTTTAAAATTTGGAACTGCAACAAAGATACTTCCGTTTGGTTTGATGATTCTCTTTAAAGTTTGAATCTGTTCCTCTAAATTAGGAACATGTTCTAATACATGCCACATGGTTATTGCATCAAAACTATTATCGGCAATTTCAGAAAGCCAATCGTTCGTATGAATTTCTATTGCTGTTTTTTCAGCAGCAATTTTTCGTGCTTGTGCATCTGGTTCAATTCCGGCAATGTCCCATTTGTATTTTTTTGCCATTGCTAAAAAGTCTCCTGTTCCGCAACCAATGTCTAATACTTTTTTAGTATCACTTTTTGTGTGTGTGTCAACGATAGACATTTTTTTAGAAAGCATATACGTACGAACCCAATGATACATTTTTTCAAACAAGTTTCTCTTGGCGTCGGTATGCGAAATATAATCTTCGCTTTCGTAATAGGAAGCTAATTTGTCCAAACTTGGTTGTGGTTCGGTTGTGTACATTTCTAAAGCTTCATTAAAAATCAACTGGAATTCTTCGCCCGAAACAGAATGATCTTTTACCGTGATATTCTCCATTTTTGTATTGCTTCTATTTTTATATTGAATTGTTCCACGTGGAACAATTAGTTCTTATTGATTATAAAATTCAATTCCTTTACAGAACCTATTCGTTGATATTCGTCCATTAACTCAACTAAATATCTTTCTACAATTGATCTGTGAATTGATGCTTCTTTTAAACTATCTGCTTCCATATCACTTTCAACATACACTGCTACATAATGGAATTCGTATTCGTCAACTTGGATATCTTCATTAAATCCTGTATTCAAAGAATTATTAATTGCTCTATTGACAACAGGTGATAATAAGTTTAAAGTTTTCTCTTGTGATTTTACAGTATAAAACGTCATTAAAAAACGAGTTTCATTTATAGAAACCGGTATGTTTTGTAAATAACTATCATCATCTGCATTTAATTTGTAACTAATAAATGCTGTAAGGTCGCTTTCGCTTAGATGATTTAAAAAGATAAAATGATTTGATTTCCCTAGACTCTTTTTTAATTTCTTTCCTTCAATGATAGAATATCCAATTTCAGTTATTTCCGGAACTTTTTTTATAGTGATACAGTTTGTAAGAGCTAAAACTAAAATGAAGATTGCAATACGTTTTATAGATTTCATAATTAAATATTTTTTTGAAGCAGTGACAAAAACCAAACCAAAATTAAGAGTTATTAAACTGAGCCGAGTCGAAGTCAAAACTCATATCGTATTGATCAATGTAATTATCAAAATTCATTCTTTCAAAAAAATCATGAATCGTTGTATTTACAGTATCAATATTTATAATATTATAATTTCCTGTTGGTAATCCTGAAAATAAAATTTCACCTAAAAGATTCCAGTTATTTTCCTTTGCTCCTAGTCTATGTATTCTTTTTGAGTTTTTATGAAAAATTAAATACGCTACAATTTCATTTCCATCAAAAACCGTAATTGAAATTAAACTTTCTTTATACTTTTCTAAACAATGATCTTGATTTTCTATAGATGGAAAATAGTTTTCTAAATGTTTAAAATCGTCAAAATAAAAATCAGTAGTAACGTTAACTTTTAGTTCAGATTTGATTTCAACTTGTTCCCAATTGAGTTTGTACAACTTATAGTGTCGGTCAATATTAAAACCCACTTTTTGATAGGCTAAAATTGCACGTTCGTTTTTAGTAATACATTCTAAGGTGCTTTTTTGAATTCCATTTTCTTGTAACGCTGTAATTGCTTTTGCATATAATTTGGTAAGCAAACCTTGTCTTCTGTGCGATGGAATTACGCCTGTAGAAGCATTGTATGCAACTTTAGTTTCTCCATAATAATTAATTGCATGAATAATAAAACCCACTAATTTCTTTCCATCAAAAACACCAAACGATAAACTGTAATCTACTCCAGAAGCTGTCCATCTTTCGTTTACATATTCTTCTGTAAAATTGATAGGAACAAAGTAATCTGAGAACGCAAAATTCAACGTAGAAACGATCTCATAAATTGCTGTATTTTCTAATGATTTTATTTCCATTGGGAGAATTGTTCCACGTGGAACAATTAAAAATTTATCTATTTAAATACACTAACATGACACTAATATCACTTGGAGAAACTCCACTAATTCGAGAAGCCTGTGATAAGTTTACAGGACGAATTTTTGATAATTTCTGACGCGCTTCCATAGAGAGATTTGTTAATCCATCATACTCAAAATCAGCTGGAATTTTTACACGCTCTAGGTTGTTTAATTTGTCTGCATTACTTTTTTCTTTATTAATGTAACCCGCATATTTCACTTGAACTTCTGTCTGTTCTAAAACGTCCTTTCCTAAGTTATGCTCTTCAATAAAGTTAGAAACAGAAGCCACTTGTCTCATATCATCCATGCTAATATTTGGACGTGAGAATATTTTAAACATCTTGTCTTGTTGCTTTACTTTAGCTGAATTCTTAGCTTCTAAAACCGGATTAATCTCAGCAGGTTTTACACTCGTATTTTTGAAGAATTGGATAAACGCATCCGAGTTGGTTTTCTTTTGTTCCATCGCGCGTAATCGTTCTAAACTAGCCAAACCTAACTTGTGTCCGACTGGTGTTAAACGAAAGTCTGCATTGTCTTGACGAAGCAACGTTCTGTACTCTGCGCGAGACGTAAACATTCTATATGGCTCTTCTGTTCCTTTCGTGATTAAATCATCAATTAAAACACCAATATATGCTTCGTTCCTTTTTAGAATAAATGATTCTTTTTCTTGTACCTGAAGTGCTGCATTTATTCCTGCCATTAGTCCTTGCGAGGCAGCTTCTTCATATCCTGTAGTTCCATTAATTTGTCCAGCAAAAAATAATCCATCCACCAATTTAGTTTCTAGTGTATGCTTTAATTGTGTTGGCGGAAAGTAATCGTATTCAATTGCATATCCAGGTCTAAAAAACTTTACATTTTCAAAACCTGCTACTGAGCTTAATGCTTTAAATTGTACATCTTCTGGAAGTGAAGTTGAAAATCCATTTACATATACTTCAACCGTATTCCAACCTTCTGGTTCTACAAATAATTGGTGGCGATCTTTATCTGCAAAACGATTTATTTTATCTTCTATCGAAGGACAATATCTTGGTCCAATGGATTGAATTCTTCCATTGAACATTGGCGATCTGTCAAAACCTTCACGCAATAAATTGTGTACTTCTGGAGATGTATATGTCATGTGACATGCACGTTGATTTTCTAAAGGTTTCGTTGCTTTTAGATACGAGAATTTATCAGGTATTTCATCACCAGGTTGAATGATCATTTTAGAATAGTCTAATGATCTTCCATCTACTCGTGGTGGCGTTCCTGTTTTCATTCTTCCCGATTCAAAACCGAGTGCAACCAATTCTTCCGTAATTCCAGTTGCAGCTCTTTCTCCTGCTCTTCCTCCACCAAAATTTTTATCTCCAATATGGATCAGTCCATTTAGGAAAGTTCCGTTAGTAAGGACAACCGTTTTGGATCGTATTTCTAATCCTAAAGAGGTTTTTACACCTTTTATTTTTCCGTTTTCAATGATTAAACCGCGCACCATTTCTTGATAGAAATCTAGGTTTTTGGTTCGTTCTAACATCAAGCGCCATTCTTCTGCAAAACGCATGCGATCACTTTGGGCACGTGGCGACCACATTGCTGGTCCTTTAGACTTGTTCAACATTTTAAATTGAATGGCAGAGTTATCGGTAACAATTCCGCTGTAACCTCCAAGCGCATCAATTTCACGCACAATTTGTCCTTTGGCAATTCCGCCCATTGCGGGATTACAAGACATTTGGGCAATGTTTTGTAAGTTCATCGTAACTAGCAACGTTTTGCTTCCCATATTCGCAGCAGCAGCAGCAGCTTCAGATCCTGCGTGTCCTGCGCCAACTACGATAACATCATATTCCGTATTAAACATATCTTAACGATTGATATTCGGTTTCTTTTTCAGTTTTTATACTCGTATTTAAGATTGTTCCACGTGGAACATTTGCAATTTTTCGTTTTCTTTCTCCGTCATTTTTGCTTGATCTGCATCCGTTTTATCTTTGTATCCGCAGTAGTGCAAAACTCCGTGAACCATCACGCGGCGCAGTTCTTCTTCTGTAGAAACACCAAAATCTTTGGCATTGTCTGCAACACGTTCTACAGAGATAAATATGTCTCCGTGCAATTCACTTCCAACAGAATTATCAAAACTAATGATGTCCGTAAGCGTATCATGGTTTAAGAATTCTACATTTAATTTATGCAGATATTCATCATCACAAAAGATATAGCTTATATCACCTTCGCGCTTGTCTTCAGACTCAATTACTTTGCTAATCCATTGTTCTATTTGCGCTTCGTTTGGAAGTTCAAATTGGGTTTCATAATGAAAACTAATCATCCTTTTTCTTGAAATACTCTTGTACTTTCTTTTTATAATTATTCCGCAAAGGTAATACTTGTCGGTTTAATATTTCAATTTGATTGAAATACTGTCGCACATCAGGCATTTTTTCGTTTGTAGTATTGTTAAAATCTTTTCGATTTGTAGTAGATTCTCGTTTGTTTTCTTTCTCTTGTTCAAAGGCAGCTTTGTCCAGTTTTTGGAGTTGGTACTTAAGTTCTACCATCTTTTTCATGGTTTCATCATTGAATCCTTTTTCAAGTAATTCAGTTTCCACTTGCTCCATTTGCTTCAATAATTCCTTTGCTTGTGGATCATTGATTTTTTCCCCGTATTTGTTTTTTAGTTGCTTTTCTAATTGATTGCGCAATGCTTGTTGTTGCTTAAAGATATCGTATAGTTTTCCCGATTCGCTTTCGTCTCCACTACCCGATCCGCCACCTTGTTGACCGTTTTCGCCATCTTTTCCATCTTTGCCACCTTTGCCTTTGTCGCCTTTTTCTTTGCCACCTTCTTTTCCACCTTTCCCGTCTTTACCTTGTCCTTCTTGCTTTTTTGTTCCTTTCTCCATTTGCTTGTTAAGCTCATCTTGCGATTGAATGATATCTGGCAACTGAAATCCTTTTCCTTGTCCTTGATTTTGTCCACTTTTCCCGACTCCTTGATTTCCTTGACCTTGTCCAGAACCCATACTTTGGTTCATGTTGTCTAACGCGCCACTTAAGAAATCTGCGAGTTTGTTTGTAGACGTTAATGCGTACTGTTGTGCGGCAACGCCTCTGTAGACATTATTCTCCGCTAATTGCTCAAGCGATTTGTCAATATTGTAGTAGATTTCAGTGATTTCTCCATTGATACGTTCCGAAATTGTAGGCTGACGTAATGATAATGCAAATAAACTATCGTCCACATGTTCAAACATTTTACGCAGTTCTTTTTGGCGTTTGAGCTTTCCTGCATATCCAGCGTTTGTATTGTCAATTTCCTCAAAGGTTTTCATTAAATTTTCTTCATCAAAAGAGAATAAAAGTAGATTGTCTAGAATTTGACGCAACATTTCGGCATCTTCTTTTATACTTTCTTGTCCACTCATTTGCATCGACGTTTGCATACTTTTGCTCATACGCTGCATTTTTTGAGCAGCTTTCTTTTGTTTTTGCTTTGCGCTTTTTTTGTTTTCGCTTTTTTGTTGTTCACTTGGCGAATCTTCACTTTTTTCTAGATCGTCCGTTGCATCTTGCTGATCTTGCTTTACATCTTCTTCGTCATTTTTGTTTCGTTCAAGATCTAATGGTTTTTTTAGCGCATTGTTTTCTTTATCTAATTCGTCCATTTGCTTTTGCAAACCTTCAAATTTTTTATTGAGTTCTTCCTGCTTTTCTTTCGTATTTTCGTCACCATCTTTTTTAGAAAGTTCTTCTTGTTCTTTGGCAAGTTCTCCTAATTCTTTTTGAATTTTCTCCGCCTTTTTGGTTACATAATAACGCTTTGTTAGTTCAAGAATTTGTTGTAGATTCTTTTTATTATTTTGTTGTTGCTTGCCAAGTTCATCAAGTTTTTCCTGCAACTCTTCTTCACTAATTTTTTCAGCTAGTTTTTTTAGCTCTTCCATTAGCTTTTCATTCTTCTCCAATTCTTTTTGCTGACGTTCTAAACGTTCTTTCAACAACTCTTTGTCTTCATCTTCTATTGTTTCTTCCTTTTGAAAATCTTCTAAGTTTTGTTGCAATTGCTTTGAGAATTTTTCCATCATTTGATCGCTTTGTTCTTGTCGTTGCAAGAATTTTTCAAGCTTTTTGCGATCGTTGAAATTAAGCTCACTTTTTTCTTTTTGATTTTGCGATATCTTTTTAAGTTCGTCTTGTTGCTTTTGGAGTTTTTCTAAAGATTTATCTAAGTCTTTGATGGTTTCATTTTGCTGTTGCAATTGTTCGGTTTGCAATTCCGTATCTGTCAACTTGCGATAGTTGAATATTTCACTTTTGACACTTTTTCCACCGCGAATTCCATCGTTATCTGTAAGTTGAAAGTAAAATTCATAATTTACGCCTTTTGCCAATTCTAAGTTACCAGGAAATGTATATTGAAACTGGTCAATGTTTGATTTGCTGATTGGAATGTTTTCTCTGGATTTGCTCACGCCATTTTCTGCGGCATAGTATACTAATTGCAACTTTCTTAATCCGTAATCGTCTGAAACTTGTCCTAAGAAATACAGCGTTCGTTGGTCAACGGTATCACGTTTTGACTGTAAATCCATTTTTGGGTATTCATCTTTGATGACATTGATATTAAAACCAAGATTTTCATAGTTTTTGAGTTCTGAATTACTCGTACTTATTTGATAATCAAGTCTTTGATATATTTTTTGTTCCAGTTTAAAGTCATTCGCTTCTTTACCAAACGTATACGTAGTATCTTTTGAAATTAACTCTAGTTTCTCCGTTTGTTTGGCTTTGGCTTCCCAAGTGATTTTTGTGCCTTCGGGAATGGTTGCATTACCTGTACTTTTTAAAACCTCATCTTTGCGTTTGGTATACGCAGGATAATCTAATACCATTTGAAAGTTGACTAACGAAGGTACTTTTACCACGTTTAGCGTGTACGGTTTTGAAGTGACATCGTTTGCAGTGAACGTAAAAGTTGTTGCTTCTTTTGGTTGTGTAAATGTATATTCGAACATTCCTACACCTTTGTTTTGAAGAAAATACGTTTCGTCACCTAGTTTTATTTGCACTTCTTCTGGAATGATGTCTCCGAGTGTTTGCACCTGTAATTTGTAGGCTTGATTTTCTATTGCTTGTAAGCTGTCATTTACCACAATAAATTGAAATGGCGCTGGCGGTTCATAATCCGTTTGGTAGTTTACGACACGTTCATAACTTTTACTGAATAGTGAGCTGTTTCCAGAAATCCACACAAATAATATGATGGCTAATGGTAAGATCGCATATTTTACGTATTTGACATTTTTTTTGAAGTTGATTGCTACTTGAAACGGAATTGGTTGCAGTTCTTCTGATTTTTGTTCGATACTTGCCAATAGCAATTCAGATTCCTGAGACGTTTCAGACAATTGCAACACGTTCAATAGTTTATCGCTTACTTCTGGGAAATGATTCCCAATAATTGTAGACGCTTCTTTGAAACTGATTCCTTTTTGTAGTTTAAACAGTTTTGTTAATGGTAGCACAATAAATTTCGCGAAAAGCGACACTTCTACCAGAATGAAAATCCAAAATAAAGCGGTTCTTGCACCTGTTGATAGCCATAGAAAATGTTCCACCAAAAGTGTAATTATAAAGTATAAGAGACCGATGCTAAAGAATAATATCGTTCCTTTGATAAGTTCGTTTGTGTAGTACTTGGTCACAAACTGACTTAGTTTTTTTTGTATTTGTTCGTATGCATTCATCATATAACTGCTAAAAATAACATATTTACGCAATTAATAGTATAGATGAGTTGTTAAAGATTGTGTAAGATTTTTTAAAAAGTTGCTACTAAGCCATCATAAACAAGCTAATTATGAAAAATTTATATACAATTATTGCGCTTTTAGGTTCCAGTTTTTTGTTTGCACAGAGTCCTTGGACACAAGAAAAAGGCAAGTTTTATACACAATTATCGTTTACTACGATTTCAAATTATGATGAAGTTTTTGGTGATCCTGATTATCAAATTGATCGAGAAACTACCGACAATACACTACAATTGTATGGAGAATACGGCATAACGAATAAAACGACTTTGCTTGTAAATGTTCCTATAAAGTTAATAAAAACAGGTGACGCAATTAGCGGAACTGGTTTTGCAGCCGCAGATTCGCAAACAGCTTTCGGAAATGTTTCCGTTGGTTTGAGACATCAATTTTATACTAAGAAATGGATTGTTTCAGGACAGTTAAATGTGGAAGCTAATACAGGAACTTTTGAAGCTGCTTCTGGAATTAGAACCGGACAAGACGCTTGGAGCTTTACGCCTACTGTTAATATTGGACGCAGTTTTGAGAAGTTTTATGTGCAAGCATTTACAGGAATTGATTTGAGAACGAACGATTACAGCAATAATTTTAAAATTGGTGGCGAAATAGGAACCAAAGTACATTCAAAAATTTGGTTGATTGGTTTTGTAGATATCGTCAATTCTTTTAACGATGGCGACGTAAATTTACCTTTCCGTAATATTGGAACTGCTTTGTATGTAAATAATCAAGAATACAGTGCTTTTGGACTGAAAGCCGTTGGAGAAATTAATAACTCGTTTGGTGGAATTTTGAGTTTTGGTGGTGCATTTTCTGGAAATAATGTTGCCAAACAAGCGGCTGTAACTGTTGGTTTGTATCATAAGTTTTAAACCTGTTTTTGAAATAGATAGTTCGGGTTTTTGTCTATGAATCGATAATTTTTGTGCTGTTTCATTTCTTTCATAAACGTCGTGCTGCCAAACGGAGAATCGTCCATTGAGTCATCAAATAGAATGAATCCTGAAGCCATTAAATGTTTGTCTACATTCTCAAAATCTCTTTTTACATATTCATATTCATGGTTGCCATCGATGTACGCAAATGCTATTTGTGTTCCTAATTGAACCGTTTGGTTGAAAATGTCTTTTGCTATTATTTTTTTATCATATTCAGCAAAAAACTCATCAGAAGTTAACTGAAAAGAATGTGGTAAATTGTTTTTATGTAAAAATTGAATACTATGGATAAAGTTGTTTTTCATGTAGTTGGAATACGCTTCTCGCGAAATATCTTTACGACCATCAATCGTATTGGATTCAGTTCCAAATCGATCATCAGCACCTTCATAAATCCATGGATCACAGTTGATTAATTTTTCAATACGATCATTTTTTTGCAATAAATGGAGCATTAAATTCGTTGACAATCCGCCATACGAACCAATTTCTACCACAACTCCATTAGAAGGCATATTTTTTAGTGCGTACTCCATTAAATAGATATTGCCTTTGTGTAACATATCGGCACCAATTACAAGACTTTTGAGTCGTTGAATGAAAATATCTTCTTCAATTCCTTTAATTTTTGGTGTAAAAAGTATTCTTTTTATTTTTTTTAGAAGTGTCATTCTGAGTTTTAAAATTATTGCAAGTGTAACAAGAATTTCTGTTTTTACATTATAACGTAGCTTATTTTAGGGAAAAAATTAAGTTCTAGGGTAAAATTAAAAGAATCTATGAAAATGTCAACAAAGAATTGATGAAGTTTTAAATACATGTCAATAAAAAAATAGTAAATTTAATAGATTGAAATCTAGAATTGAAAAAATGAAAGACTTAAAATATTTGGCAGCATTTTCTACGCCACTAGTTGCTGTACTAGCTTTATACTTAAGAGGATATTATACATTTTTAACGCCAATATATGCTTTTGGAATGATTCCGATTATGGAATTGATCTTTTCTCAAAACACCAAAAACTTATCAGAAGAAGAAGTCGAAAAAAAATCAGCAAATCATCTTTTTAATTGGATGTTATATTTAAATATCCCTATCGTTTTCGGATTATTAATCTTCACTTTATGGAATGTTTCTACAGGAATGTATGCAACCTACGAACTTATCGGATTGATCTTTTCTACAGGAATTGTGTTAGGTTCAAACGGAATTAATGTCGCACACGAATTAGGTCACAGAAAAACACAATATGAACAAATGATGGCAAAGCTTTTATTGCTTCCATCCATGTATATGCACTTTTTTGTAGAACATAATTTTGGACATCATTTACATGCCGCAACAAAGGAAGATCCGGCAACGGCACGCTACAATCAAGTTGTATATTCGTTTTGGTGTACCTCAACAATTCGACAATATATAAAAGCATGGAAAATTCAAAGAAACTTACGTCAACGTGGAAAATTTTCTTTCTTCTCGTTTAAAAATAATATGTTTTGGTTTTCGCTACTGCAGATTTCCTATTTGGCTATTGTATTTTATTTCTTGGGAACACTAACTTTTGTTTTTGCTACTGTAAGTGCTGTAGTTAGTTTTTTATTGTTAGAAACCATCAATTACATAGAACATTACGGATTGCTGAGAAAAAAATTGGCTTCTGGACGTTACGAACGTCTGCGTGAAATTCACTCTTGGAATTCCAATCACACCATTGGACGCATTGTTTTATATGAGCTCACACGCCATAGCGATCATCATTACAAAGCTTCTAAAAAGTATCAACTCTTAGACTGTCACGAAAAAAGTCCGCAAATGCCTTTTGGCTATCCAACGTCAATGGTACTGGCTTTAATTCCACCTTTATGGTTTAAAGTGATGAATAAACGCATCCCAAGTGAAATGATTTCCTAAGTGTTTTTCCTGTAACACTTACGGTTTTTCTATACTATTTTCTTAAGGTAAAACACTTCTACAATCTTAGTGCTTTACTTCTACCCTATTGTTTTGTACTGGCGCATCTTTGCTTTGAAATAAATTAATAGAAACTTAAACATTTTACATTATGAAAAACACAATTACTTTGTGTTTACTCCTTTTTTATGGAGTAAGCTTTGCACAATTCTGTGAAGATTTTAACGATCAGAATATCTCAAATTGGAATGGCGTTGCCGCTGGCGCTAACACAGCAGATCCTTTAGGACCAAGCGGAAATTCTGATGACTTCTTTTTACATTCGTATGATGCTTCTGGTTCGTCATACATTTACAACGACGTAGATTATGGTGGCGATTGGCGCGAATACAACGGACAATGTTTATGCTGGGATTTTCAAGTAATTGAAGATGGTGGTTTAGGCGAGCCTCTATCTCCAAGGTTAATTATTTATAGCGGATCACCAACAAGTCCTACAGCTGCGGCAACTTTTGTAGCAACTGTACAAACTGTTGAGGACGGCGGTTGGGTACATGTATGTGCACCAATTGAAACTTGTGAAGGAGCAGGTTTGCCTTCTAATGCAAACGGAGAATGGGTAATGTCTGGCGGATTAGAGTGTGACGATTGGAACACTTTATTAAGCAATATTGATGGAATTCGTTTTTACTTAGACTTAACTTCAAGTCCAACGGAAGAATATGGGTATGATAATATTTGTATTCAAGATTGTGATATTCAAGGTGGAGAACCAAACAATGAAGGTGCATTTTGTTGTGAAGGTGACAACTTGGTAGAAAATGGAAACTTTGAAAATGGTGTTAACGGATTTAACAGCGATTATACAGAAGACGCAAGTTTATATCCTGGTGCATACAACGTTTCTGACGATGCTAGCATTTTTGGAACAACAGTTACAGATCATTCTGCATGTGTAGACCCTGAACAATACAGCGATAATAAAGACTTCTTATTAGTAAACGGTCGTACAACACAACCAGCTGGAACTTCTAGTGTTATTTGGGAACAAAGCATCCAAATTGATTTTGAAAAAACATACAAATTCTGTGCAAACTTTAAAGATTTGCCGCAATGTACATTCAACATTAAGCCAGAAATTCGTTTGGAAGTAAACGGACAATTATACGACTGGATTACAATTGATACCAACAGTGACGATCCATGTGACTGGCAACAAATTTCAGAATGCTTTGAAGGTGAAAATGATGTATTAGACATTAAAATTCACTTAAAAGAAGATGGTTTAGGTGATGGAAATGACTTGGCAATTGACGATATTTCATTACAAGCAAAATTAGATCAAAACCTTAACATTAGTATATTACACCAAGGAAATCCACAACAACTAACAGGATCTATAAATAGTATTGATACTACTGATGATGCTTTACTTGTAGGCGATATTTGTACAGAGCAAAACAGTGGATATCAATATACATGGTTTGTATATGAATTAGAATATTCTTCTTTCCCATTCACAAATCCAGTAGATTTTATCAATATGGTTCCTGATACATTTGCATGGTCTAGTAATATTGGAGGATTCAACAATCAATTACCAACTTCTGCAAATCCAGTTTGGGGACTTACCACAACATTTCCTAACTATAACTTTGAGCACAACAAACTATATGTAATTGGATTGTACGTTCCTTCTTGTTGCGATAGTTGCTACGATGAAGCTTGGTCATACCAAATTACATTAAGTACATTAAATAGTGATTCTGGTACACCATTGAATGTTTTCACAACAGAAGTAAAAGATCATTTACGTTCGTTATTTGTTATGGGCGAATCACAAAGTGGAACGCTTGGACGAGAAGAAGCGGATTTAATCAACTTTAACATGTTTCCAAATCCAACTTCAGATGTATTACGATTCAATAGTGACGAACCAATTGTTGCTTATCAAATTACTGACATCACCGGGAAATTGGTACAAAGCAAAGCGGTGGAAGTTTCAGAAATTGATGTATCACAATTAAGTGACAACATGTATTTCTTAACGGTTACAACTGCATCTGGTATAAAGCACACAGAGAAATTTATTAAAAAATAATTAGTTCTTATAAAAAATAGCATTTTCTCTCAACTTGCTGATTATTCGAAACCCTCAAGGCTAAAAACTTTGAGGGTTTCACTTTTGCAATTGTATTATTTTTACATTTGCACTTTATAACCATTTACTTAAAATTCTATGACTAAAAAAGTTCGTGTTCGTTTTGCACCAAGTCCAACAGGACCATTACACATTGGAGGCGTTAGGACTGCCTTATTTAATTACTTATTCGCCAAAAAACATGGCGGTGATTTTGTATTGCGTATTGAAGATACAGATCAAAACAGATTTGTAGAAGGTGCGGAAAAATATATCATAGAAGCGTTAGAATGGTGCGGAATTCCGTTTGATGAAGGTGTTGGAAAAGATGGCGGATTTGGGCCGTACAGACAAAGTGAACGCAAGCATTTGTACAAACAATATGCCGATCAACTGATTGAAAAAGGAGATGCATATTACGCATTTGATACTGCTGAATCTTTGGATGCGATTAGAAAAGAACTGGAAGCAGAGAAAAAAACATTCATCTATAATTGGCACAATCGTTTAGCGCTTTCAAATTCTTTATCGCTTTCGGCGGAAGAAGTAAATGCAAAGTTAGACGCTGGTAAACCGTATGTAATTCGTTACAAATCGCCACAAGATGAAACCTTGCATTTAAAAGATGTAGTTCGCGGCGATGTAAAGATTGACACTAATATTTTAGATGATAAAGTTTTATATAAAAGTGATGGAATGCCAACCTATCATTTGGCAAATATTGTAGACGATCATTTAATGGAAATTACGCATGTAATTCGTGGAGAAGAATGGTTGCCTTCGTTAGCGTTGCACTATTTATTATATCGTTCGTTTGAATGGGAAGCGCCTATTTTTGCACATTTACCATTAATTTTAAAACCAACAGGAAAAGGAAAATTGAGCAAGCGTGATGGCGCAAAGTTTGGTTTCCCGGTATTTCCTTCGGAGTGGCATGATAAGAAAGAAGATCAATTGTACATGGGATTCAAAGATGAAGGATATTTTTCGGATGCATTAATCAATTTCTTAGTCTTTTTAGGATGGAACCCAGGAACGGAACAAGAGATGTTTAGTTTAGATGAATTGGTTCAAGAATTTGAATTAGAGCGTATTATTAAAAGAGGTGCACGATTCGATATTAAAAAAGCAGATTGGTTCAACCAACAATACATGCAGCTAAAATCTAACGAAAGTTTGGCAATTGCTTTTAAAGAAAGTCGATCGGAATTGGCTGATATAGACGTGAATTATATTGAAATGGTGGTCGAATTGATTAAAGAAAGAGCTTCATTCACCAAAGATTTATGGAATTTAAGTCACTTTTTCTTTGCAGCGCCAACAGAATTTGATCCAAAAGCACAGAAAAAGGCATTAAAAGAAGGTACAGGAGATATTTTAAACAAACTAGTAGAAATTATAAATGCTACAGACGATTATAGCGTAGAAAGCTTGCAAACCAATATTAAAGGCTGGATTACAAGCAATGAAATTGGTTTTGGGAAAGTAATGCAACCATTACGTTTTGCATTGGCTGGCGCATTAAGCGGACCCGATTTATTTCAAATTATGTTTATGATTGGAAAGCAAGAAACCATCAAACGTATTGAGAAGGTGATTGAGATGCTTTAAAAAATTATGAGATGCTGAATCAAGTTCAGCATGACGTAAAGTATATAAAAAAAAGAGTGCCATTCAGCGCTCTTTTTTGTGTTAATTACAAATAGAAAGTAGCTAAAACGCTCAACTGTTCTATATTTCCTTCTAATTTTTTATTGTCTACTGTCAGTTTATTTAAAACATTGGAAAATCCATATTCGTATTGCAAGGAAACTTTAAACGATTGAAATCCTGCCGAAATTCCTATAATTCCCATCAGATTTATACGTGATGTTTGGCGCGCATCTTTGGCTGTAAAAGTATCATATCCTTGTAAAATATAATCTTCAAAAGTGCTGTCTATTTCAAATTTATCCGAAAACTGAAACGCTGGACCAAACTCTACGCTCAAATGTTTTTCAATAATTTTATAACTTCCCAACACACCAACTTTTGCAGCGAGTAAGCTAAACGGAATTTCTACATTGGTTGCCAACAAGTTTTCACGACCTAATACATTTAATTCGTGAAAGTTAAGATGTAAAAAATACACCATATCAAAATGTCTTCCAACGGTTCCACGTGTAGACAATCCGGCTTGAAAACCAATTGATTTTGTGGTTGTTAAGTCATTAGTTCGAATATCAAATTGATGAAATCCTGCGGAAATTCCGAGGCGATTATAGCTGTCATAACGACCTTGCGAAAAAGATTTTGTAACAAAAAGTAGTGTGATAGCTACTAATACTAAGTAAGTAGGTTTTTGCATTTGAGAATACTTTACATTTAAAGTTCTCAAAAGTATCCTTTTTTTACTCAAAAAAAATTATTTTTATATTCTAACATTTTAAAACTACAAATTATGCCAATAAGTCCATACTACATTGTTGCAGGAGTACTAGCTCTTATTATTTTTCTAGGAACATTTTTTATTGTAAAACAACAAACTGCCGCCGTTGTAGAGCGTTTTGGACGTTTTCATAGCATTCGTCAGTCAGGGTTACAACTAAAAATTCCGTTAATGGACAGAATTGCAGGAAAATTAAGTTTAAAAATCCAGCAATTAGACGTTATTATTGAAACAAAAACGAAAGATGATGTATTTGTCCGTTTAAAAGTTTCAGTTCAATATAAAGTAATCAAACTTAAAGTAGAAGATGCTTTTTATAA
>NZ_JBGCDL010000212.1:0-20464 GCF_045105435.1 Kordia sp.
ATTCATAAAAACGAAACAATTAAAAAACGGAAAATATGTATCGTATTTTCAAGGAGATGATTATAGCGCAATAGGAATCCTTGGGCAATATATGTATGTAAATCCGACTGAGAATATCATTGTGGTTCGTTTGGGAGATTCGTGGCGCAACAAACGATTTTATCTTTCTGAATTAATATACACGTATGTCGGAAACGGTCGTTACAAAAAAATGTTGCCAAAAAAAGAAACTGCTACAGCACAAAAGGTAGTTGTAAAGAAATAATTTGCATTGAATATATGAACTAAAAAAAGCCCTGAAAAGGGCTTTTTTTAGTTTTATAAATTACTTAAGTATTATTATCTTACTAAATAAGAAAAATATTTATTATCAAAAATTAAAGTATTTCAATATGGAAGCAAAGCACGAAATATTACTTGAGTTTTATAAGAAGCATGAGAACTCAATGTTGAATCACGAAACGCAAAGAGCAACAATGACAAATATACTCTTGAGTGTCTCAACGATATTGATCGCTGTAATTAGTACAGTTGAAGCTAGTCTCGAAAAAATAATTTTATCATTATTATTACTTGCTTTAGGCGTATTTGGGAGTATGTTTTCTATTAAGCATTATGAAAGATTTTCGTGGCATTTACTTTGTAGTAGACTCTATAAAGAAAAAATTCATCAAGACTTTCCTGAAACAGATATTGATAGAAGTCTTGCAAGACAAAAGATAAAAGAGAGATTTGGTTGGATACATAAATCAAGACTATATAAATATTGGATTTCTATCCAAATTATAATTTCAGTTATAGGTTTGATAGTGTTAGTGCTATCAATAATTCAGTATTTTAAAAGCTAACCAAAACTTCACAAAAATAAAAAAGGAACGTTGGGCAACGTTCCTTTTAAGGTAATATCAGTATTATTTACAATTACTCCACGATAATGAACTCGATTCTACGGTTCGTCTCGTGTTGTGCTTCTGAACATTTTGATCCGCAATCTACTAAAGGTTGCGATTCTCCAAATCCATTCGAAATCACACGGCTCGCAGCTACTCCTTTTTCTAATAAGTAAGCTCTTGCAGCAGTAGCTCTTTTATTAGACAACTTGTTGTTGTAGTTTGCTTTTCCTCTGTTGTCAGTGTGCGCGTTGATTTCAATTTTCATATTTGGCTTCTCATTCAATACTTCTACAATCTTGTTTAAAGATAATGTAGACTCATCTTTAAGAACCCATTTGTTGTAATCAAAATAAATATTTTCAATTTTGATCACTATTTTTTCTTCTACTACTACGATTTCAGCTTTTGCTTGTGGCAACTTAATTGTCATCTTGTGCTTAAAATCATCACCTCTAAAAGATTCAAATTCTTCTTCAGTTTCAATGAAACCATCTTTAGAAGCGTGTAATGTATATGAGTTATAAGGAATTACAGTTGTTGTAAAAACTCCTTTATCATCTGATGTAATTTTGTCTACAACACGACCATACGCATCAACTACAGTTACGGTAGCATTTGGTAAAATCATGTTTGTTTTATGATCTACAATTGTTCCTTGTAAAACTTGTGTTGTCTTTTCTCTTTTAAAATAGTAGATATCGTTTCCACCTTTTCCGCCATCTCTGTTAGAAGTGAAAAAACCAGAATTTGACTGATCCATTAAGAATCCGAAATCATCTTCAGTACTATTTAAAGAACTTCCCATGTTTACAGGGAAATTAAATTTTCCATCAATAATTTTACTTTCAAAAATATCAAGTCCACCTAAATTATAATGTCCGTTTGAAGAAAAGTATAAAGCGCTATTGTCTCCCATGATGTATGGAAACTTTTCGTCCTTGTGTGTATTAATTTCGCTTCCTAAGTTTTTAGGAGCAGAATATGTTCCGTCTTCGTTAATTGTTACAGAAAATAAATCGAATCCACCTTTCGTTCCTTCAATATTTGCAGAAAAATAAATTGTTTTGTTATCTGGAGATAAAACAGGATTTTCAATTGAATAACCTTCTTGGTTAAATGGCAACATTTCAAAGTTTGTCCATTCGTAGTTTACCAATTCGGCTCTAAAAATCTTTAA
Source organism: Kordia sp. (assembly GCF_045105435.1). GTDB lineage: Bacteria > Bacteroidota > Bacteroidia > Flavobacteriales > Flavobacteriaceae > Kordia. Next base: position 2,071 of record NZ_JBGCDL010000212.1, read on the forward strand.
AAGATGTGCTCCATTCTCTTCAACACTTCTCGTGAAGAAAGCTACATCTTGTCCGTTAGAAAGTGCTACCGAACCTTCATGACTTTGTCTTGTATTGATTGCCCTTGAAAAATTTACTAAGTTTTTAATGTCACCTTTCTGGTTTAAATCACCACAATATAAATTGTAAAAACCATCAATTTTCTTACTGAAAGCTCCAATTCTTTTTGCTGAAGAAACAATTACTTTATCTCTAAAAAATGCAGTTGCATGTTCTGAGTACTGAGTATTGATATTAAGATTTTCGAAGTGGTACATAAAACCGTTTGGATCTAAAGCTTTGATCGCTCGGTTTTCTGAGGTTTTGGTCGCTACATTGCTGTAGATATCACTAGTCTCAATCGCTACTGCCGTTGGCCCTTGTGCAGTTGCGAAAGTTACTGTGAACAACGCTAAAAGACTTAGCGCCGTTGGTGTAAACTTTCTCATTTTAAATAAAGTATTGTACTATTGTTAATAATCTGATGTAGTAAAGATATAACGGAGAGTAGGTTATTTGCATTTTTTTAGATAAATGACATGAATATCCGATAAGGAGTATAAAACACTGAAACTACAGGGAAAAAACCAAGTATTTCTACCTGTGAAAGGGCTAGTTGTTTGATAATGAAAGATTAGGATTGCGTGTTCATTTGGAGTAATTCGTCCAGATATAAACGCTGATTTGACAATCTAGGAATTTTATGTTGTCCACCAAGTTTGTCTTTTTTCTTTAACCAATCGTAAAATAATCCAGTGCGAGCAACATTCAATTTAAGACTATTTAATGTCATATTATTAAAACGCTTTGCTTCGTAATCTGAATTTATATTTTGAAGTGCTTCATCCAAAAGAAAAGCAAATTCACCAATATTTTCAGGGGCTTTTTTAAATTCAATAATCCACTCATGTGCACCTTTTTCACCATCATGCATAAAAATTGGTCCAGCCGTATATTCTACAATTTTTGATTTTGTAGCGGCACAAACTCTTCTCAAAGCATCTTCGGCGTTTTCAATAATCAATTCTTCCCCAAAAACATTGATATGATGTTTGGTGCGTCCTGTAACTTTTACACGATACGGATCTGTTGAGGTAAAACGAATAGTGTCACCAATCATATAACGCCACAAACCGCCGTTGGTGGTAATAATAACTGCATAATTTTGATCGACTACAACGTCTGATAATGGAATTACTTTCTGATCAGGTGTATGGAAGGTTTCCATAGGAATGAACTCATAGAAAATTCCATAATCAAGCATTAATAACAATTCGTCAGAGTCATTTCTATCTTGAATGGCAAAGAAACCTTCAGAAGCATTATAAATTTCATAATACTTAAAATTATCGTTTGGCAACAAATTGCGATATTGTTCTTCGTACGGCGCAAAACTTACACCGCCATGAAAATACGCTTCTAAATTTGGCCAAACTTCAAAAAGATTTGCTTTGTGTGTCTGTCCTAATACTTCATTCATTAATACCAACATCCACGAAGGCACACCAGCCAAACTGGTTACATTTTCACGTAAGGTTTCTTTAATAATGGCATCAATCTTAACTTCCCAATCGCCCATAAGCGATACTTTACTACTTGGTGTACTACTAAATTCCGCCCAAAGCGGTAAATTGTCAATTAAAATAGCAGACAAATCGCCGTAATACGTTCCATTTTGTTCGTACAATTCTTTACTTCCGCCCAAGCGTAAACTTTTTCCATTAAACAATTGTGCGCCTGGATTGTTGTTCAAATACATACACAGCAAATCTTTACTGGCTGCGTAATGACAGTATTCTAACGACTCGTCACTTACAGGAATAAATTTACTTTTTGCATTGGTTGTTCCGCTCGATTTGGCAAACCATTTTATCGGTTTTGGCCAAAAAATATTCGATTCACCTTTACGAGCACGTTCAATTAATGGTTGAAAATCTTCATAGGTCTTAATAGGAATGCGTTCGGAAAAGGTTTTGTAATTCGTTATTGTTGCAAAATCGTATAGTTTGCCGAGTTCAGTCTTTTTTGCCGTGGTCAGTAAGTTTATCAGCAATTCTAGCTGTACTTCGTTTGGGTTTTTCAAAAAATGCTCTATTTGTGAGATGCGTTTTTTCAAAAACCAAGAAGCGATAGAATTTACTAATGGTATCGGCATGGTGTATTTAGGTTATTCGGTTGTTATTTTAGGTGCTAAAATATGGCTACTCGCGAAAAGTTTTTTACTTTCGTCAATGCTTTTCTTGCGATGAAAGCATACTTTAAGTGAATAAAAATAGCAAAAATCTTTAATGATGTACAAAGGTGTTTTAACAAAAATGCAAACAGAGTTTGGAAATCCAATTCAATATTACCTAAATTTTGAGGATGATTTCCTGAATATGAACCAATTACTGAATAAAACACTGACTTTAAATTTTGAGAAATTTGAATGCTTAAATTGTCATTTAGACAAGCAAATTTACCGTCAGGGATTCTGTAAAAGCTGTTTTTTTGAAATTCCAACGGCTGGCGACTGGATTATGCGACCTGAATTGAGCACCGCACATTTAGGTATTGAAGATCGCGATTTGGAGTATGAGAAAAAAGTACAGCTGAAGCCACATATTGTATATTTGGCACTTTCTAGCGAAGTAAAAGTTGGTGTTACACGAAAAGGGCAAGTGCCAACACGTTGGATAGATCAAGGAGCCGTGAAAGCAGTAGAAATTGTAGAAGTTCCAAACAGATATTTAGCAGGAATTACGGAAGTTGCACTAAAATCGTTCGTGGCAGATAAAACGAATTGGCGAAAAATGCTTCAAAACCTTAATGAAGATGCTGATTTAGTAGCTAAAAAAGAAGAACTCCAACAATTTATTCCAGAAGAAGCAAAACAATATTATTTGCCAAATAGAGAAGTGGTAGAATTAGATTTCCCTGTACTTTCCTATCCTGAAAAAGTAAAAAGCTTAAACCTCAGCAAAACGCCAAATTTTGAAGGCGTTTTAAAAGGTATCAAAGGACAATACTTAATTTTTGAAGACAATACGGTTTTTAATGTGCGTGGAAATGAAGGTTTGGTTGTGAGTTTGGGAATTTCATAAGGATCTTATTTGTCATTCCTGCGAAGGCAGGAATCTGTTTTTTGTTACGAATTCATGAATGATTTTGTTTTCTCTTCTAAAATGATTTTACGAATTGTTATCGGAAATGTATTTGATTTGAAATTCAACATTTAGCATTTAAAATTTCATAAAACGTCAGATCGAGTGATTTTTCGAAGTAAAACGGAGAAAAATTGTATCGAGATCTACTTTGAAACTTCTCAATACTTTTAAAAATTACGAATTGTTATCGGAAATGTATTTAATTCAAAATTCAGCATTTAGCATTTAAAATTTCATAAAAAGCCTCAATTCTCACTACTAACGTCTCATTACTTCTTTAAAATTCCTAATTCACCGAATCCTTTTTCTTCTCAGTTTCTTTCTTCTTTTTGCGCTTGTTAAAAAGTCCTCCTAATCCTTTCACAACACTTTTTACGTCTTTAATCGTAGAATTTGGTGTAGTAACCGTGGAATCTTTTTTCTTATCATTTCCTAAAATTCCGTCTAAAAGGCCATCAATTTTATCATTTCCAGTTTTAATGTTTCCTAAGGCTTCTTGCGCTTTAATTTTCACCAATTTCGTTGCTAAATCTTTAGTGGCACTTGCTAAATCGGTTGTGAAATTTGGACGTGTAAAGTTTCCGGTAATCTTTCCAGAAACTGGAATAGAAATGTTTTTGGCTTCTTCCGACTTTAACTGCGAAAGTAAACTCGTAACTTCTGAACCTAAGTATTTTGCAGGAATCTGAAATGTAGCATTATAATTTAAAGACTGATCAAATCCGTGACTTCCATCCACCGTAATTTCAATATCTTTATAATTGAACGAAAACGGTTTCACACTTACTTTTCCATCATCAAAAGATAACTTTGCTTTGATGTCTTCAATATCTATTTTATTCAGATCAATAAAAGTGAGTTTTTCATTAATTGTGTTGAAAAAATCAATGTTGTTAGATTTTAACGTCGTAGTGAGTAATTCCGCGAAAGCGTTTCCAGAAATCGTAGTGAAATTTGGTGTATAACTTTGGCTTAAATCACCTTTTAATGAAATATTTGTGTTTAACTTTCCGTCTAAAGCTTTCGCGATTGGTGCAATGGTTTGAAGCAGTTCTAGTCCGTTGAATGATTTTGATAAATCGAACGAATCCATGCCTAAATCCATTGCAAATGTCGGCGTTTCTTTTTTGGTAGAAACCAAACCGCTCATGGTAATTTTTCCATCAAAAACATCGGAAGTTACATGGTCTAAAATTGCTTCTCCATCAACCAAAGCTAAACTTCCTTTTACATTATTTAGTTGAATGTTATCGTAAAATACCTTTTTTGAATTCACATTGATATTACAATCTAAAAACGCAGGAATTTTTAACGCTTCTCCTTGTGTTACTTCTGTGTTTTGATTCTCGCTTCCTGCTGAGCTTGCCACCATAAAATCACTTACGTGGAATGCATTTGAGTTTACATTGAAGTTTCCTTTGAGTTTATCTTCATTAAACAAAAAACCGAGTAAATTTTCAATCGTTCCTGTGGCATTAAAATCACTTTTCCCACTTTTTGCATCGAATTTTTTAAGTGAAATTTTACCTGGGACAAAATCAATCGCAGCTTCAGAAATTGCTAACGGATTTACAACATCTTTTGAAGAAAACAAAAAGTCAGTCACCTTTAAATTCCCAGTATTTTTAATGCGTTCGTATTTTTCGTTTTCGATCGCATTCATATCAAAAATCGTTGTCAAATTTGCATCTAAAATCCCGCTCAATTCTTTGTTTAGTTCAATCGGATACGCTTTTGAAATATTACCTAAATTCAACTTTCCTTTAATTGTTACATTCACTTTCGGATTAGTTGTAAGCTGCGAAAGTGTTCCGTTTCCGCGGAATGTATCTTGGTCAATTTTAAAAGCGAGATTGTTAATTTTAAGATGTGTATCTGCTGTTTTTCCTGTGGTATTTTTTAGTTGTGCATCAATATTTATGTTTTGAACACTCTTCGGTAGCTCAGGATATTTAAAAGACGCATTGTTTGAAACGATTTTAATGTCAATCTTTGGAATGTGCGTTTCGTCAACAATGCCTTTAATTTCTCCTGAAACTTCAAAATTACCTGTTGTTTTTACATCCGAAATGTTTTTAGTGTATGCTTCAGGAATTACGGCTAAAAAGTTTTTAAAATCCGAAGATGGCGTTTGCAATTTCAAATCAATTTCTTGCGAATTTGGATTAATTTGCACAAAACCATCAAACTTCAACGGCAACTGATTGATTAGAGCTTCATTTTCTAAAAAAGTATATTTCCCGTTGACTAAATCCATGCCAATCAATGCGTCTAAAGCAATTTGTTGTTTGTTGATATAGTGCATATCATCTAGTGCAAACGAAATAAGCGCATTTGTAGTCGTTTCCAATTCAGAAGTTTCCAATGAAAAATCGCCAAAACCTTCATGTTGTAAATTTTCTACAGTTAAATAGGTCTTTCCTTTTGCATCGTGGTATTTAATGTCCGTATTTAAAATATGATAATTATCTATTTTGAATTTAAAATCGGAAGTTTCTTTGGTAGCATCTGTTATTTCTGGAGTTTCACTCGGTTTGGCAATATCATAATTTGCATTTCCTTCTTCATCAACTTTAATATTTATCTTTCCGTCATCAATAGTAAAACTATAAATTTGAATGGCTTCATTCTTTCCTTTAAAAAGTTCGCCAATACCCGTAGTTACGGCAACTTCTTTTCCATAAAAAAGTGTGTCATTTTCAAAAGGCGCATTGTTAATGACTTCGACATCGTGTAAAACAATCGACGCTTTAGGGAAATTGCGGAAAAAACTAATATCAGCATCCGTAAAATCAACATGTGCGTTTATATTTTCGTTGATGCTTTCTTTCACCATCGCAATAATTTTATCTTTAAAAATATACGGAGTTGCTATTAAGGCAATGATGAGAATTAAGAGTGTAATTCCAGTTCTTTTTAATATTTTTTTTACTTTCATCTGTTCGGCTTATTTTTACGTTTAATAAAGTGAAGTTTGTCAAAATCAATGTTAAGAAGTTGATAATTTTCCTCAATAAAACGATATGAGTCAAAGATTATAGCGATTGTGTTCAAGTTCGGACTCGTTACTCGAAAAGTAAGTCTATTCTTCCGAAGAAGTCGCATAATCATCTAGGTCAATCTCTTCTCCAATTTTCAAGCCAAAACGCTTTCTAAAATAATAAACGATCAAATATAAAAATGGTGTATCAATAAAAGCGATTAATACTTTAAAAATAAATCCACTCACAATAAGTCCAAAATAAATATCCCAAGGCAATTGTTTAAATACACATAAGAGTGTAATTACAGAGAAAGTATCTATAAATTGTGAAGCGAATGTAGAAAAGTTATTTCGGAGCCATAAATGTTTTCCTTTGGTCAAATTTTTCCAATAATGATATAATTTGATATCGATAAACTGCGCAAAAAGATAGGAAAGCATAGATGCTAGAACAGCTAAAGGTGCATTTCCAAAAACTTGATTAAAGGTTTCGTCGCTTACGCGGGAATCGGGCAAAGCTGGCGCATATTTTGCGATGTAAATGATTCCAAGTGAGAAAAATGAAGCGAAAATTCCTGCAATAACCACTTGGTTGGCTTTCTTTTTTCCATAAATCTCAGAAATGGCATCTGTAATTAAAAATGTGATTGGATAAGGTAATAATCCCACAGAAAGTTTGAAAAGTTTTTCGCCAAAAATTTCCATATCAAACGGATACCAATAGATAAATTTCAAGAAAATTAAGTTAGAAACTACTAACGAAGTTATAAATAATGCTGCCAGATATAAGTAAATTTTGGCAGCGAATTTTTTGTCTGCTACAGTCATAAAACAAAGATACTAAACTTTCTAGTACAGAGTTTAAAACAACTACAAAGTGAGTGTTTAACTTGCAGTCGTAATATATAAATTACGAGTCGTTATTTATAAATAGTTGAATATAAGCTCTTTGATGTCAGTGTTTGAGGGTGTAGTTTAGCCTCAATATTAATCACAAAATCTTATTTATTATGAAAAAAAAGAATTTAAAAAACTTGAAGCTTAACAAGAAGTCTATTTCAGCTATTGATAATTCAACTAAAACTAAAGTAGTAGGAGGATCTCAACATAGAAACTGTGATCATCCAATTTCTATTATTTTAGGTGGTGGATCTTGGTGTTGGTGTTTATAATACCTTGTAAAACAGCTAATATAAAAGAGCCTTTCCATTTTGTGGAAAGGCTCTTTTTTGTTTTATATAAAAAGTAAGCTTACTTAATTTCTATCTCGTACGGTAATAACAATTGCGGTCCTTCCATTTGCGTAAGCTTCTTCATTTTTTGCAATAACAAATAGTTTTTATCGCCCAATTCTTCTCGTAATATATCTTCTTTGGTTTGAACGTATCCACCAGTATATTGATTTATGATGCTTTGTAAATCTTTTTCATATATAGGCAATTCTATAATCTCATATTCAGAAATATCGGCTGCGGTTGCTGCTGCGTGTAGTGCCATATCCAATCCGCCAATTTTATCGACCAATCCAATTTTTACAGCATCATTTCCTGTCCAAACACGTCCTTGTGCTATTGAATCTACGGCTGCTTGTGTCATTCCGCGTCCATCTGCAACACGTTGTGTAAACAAATCGTAAATATCTTCAATGCCTTCTTTAATCAACGCGCGTTGTTCATCGCTTAATGGTTCAAACACACTATAATCTACTGAGTTTTTATTTGTACCAACTTGTTCTGCATTAATTCCGAGATCTGCTGCCAATTTGTGCATATTCGGAATCGTCCCAAAAACACCAATACTTCCTGTGATAGTATTTGGTTCTGCAAAAATTTCATCTGCATTGCACGCAATATAATAGCCACCAGAAGCTGCCAAATCTCCCATAGAGACAATTACAGGTTTTACTTTCTTAGTCAATTCTATTTCTCTCCAAATCAATTCACTAGCCAATGCGCTTCCTCCAGGCGAATTTACACGCAATACAACAGCTTTTACTTCGTCATTTTCTCTGGCTTCTTTCAAAGCTTCATTCATTGCGCCTTGTCCAACGATAGTTTCGTCACCATCTGCATACATAATTTGACCTTGCGCATAAATAACGGCAATCTTATTATCGCTAAAATCGGTTGCTTTTCGTTGTCCAGCATGTCTGGCATATTCGTAAATATCAATTCTATTTACAAGTGTGTTTTTGCCTAATGCATGCTGAATTCCTGCTTCATATTCGTCTTCATATCCTATTTTATCAATTAATTTCGCGTCCAAAGCGCGTTTTGCAGTTCGTCCGGACAATTCATCCGCCAGAATATTTAATTGATCGCTTGAAATTTTTCTGCTTGCGCTGATTTCTTTGCGCATCTCATCCCAAATCGATTGTAAAAACACGGTAATTTGTTCTCGATTGGCGTCACTCATTTCTTGACTGATATAACCTTCAACAGCACTTTTGTATTTTCCGTGACGAATCACTTCCATTTTTACACCGTATTTCTCTTGAAAATCTTTGTAATACATTCGCTCCATTGCCAAACCTTTAAAATCCAATCCGCCAACAGGATTTAAGTAAATTGTATCTGCTACAGAATTTAGGTAATAATCTTTTTGCGAATAGAAATCGCCATAAGAGACAATAAATTTCCCTGATTCTTTAAAGGAAATCAGCGCATCACGTAGCGCTTTTGTTTGCGCCATTCCTGCACTAATGGAATTATTCTTAATAGAAATACCTTTAATTTTTTTATCGTCAGAAGCATGATGAATTGCATCAATAATATTGAATAAGCCATCATACTCTGGTATATTTGGGTAAAACGGAACATTACTATAGTCGAATCGTCCACCATAATCATCAATTGGTTGACTCAAATCCAATTCTAAAATCGTATTTTTCTTTACGGTTACTAACTCTTCACCTGAACCAGAATTTAGGAAAAGCACGAAAAATAAGATTAAAAAACAAAGGGCAACAAAAATAATCATTCCCACTATTGTTGAAAGGACTCGTCTAAAAAATTTCATAGGATTTGTATTTTAAAAAGCTTTGCAAAACTATCTATTAATTGTCTAATAAGAAAGTAAGTGTACTTTTATGTGTAAACGTTACGTTTTTTCTGAAAATAATAACGAATACTTTTTTTCTGAAAATAAAAATGCACTTTCTCTTTTTTCGCAATTCAATCTGCATATTTTGACTATCTTTGGCGGAGCTATTTTTTAGCCCTACAAACGTATTTAATTGCATCCAAACTTGTTACACACTACATACATCTCTATTGGAAGTAATGTTGGCGACAAACGCGCACATTTACAAAACGCAGTTCAGAAGCTTTCTGCGAAAATTGGACGTGTTGTTAAAGTTTCTCCAATATACAAAACACCATCTTGGGGTTATGATGGAAGCGATTTTTACAATGCGTGTTTGTGTATAAAAACCGAATTGTCTCCTGCCGAAATGATGGCGGAAATTTTGGAAATAGAAGTTACGCTTGGACGCATCCGAAGTCAGAAAAAAGGCTATCAAGATCGAATTATTGATATTGATATTATCTTTTATGAAAATACCATTTTACAAACCGATTTGTTAGTGTTGCCGCATCCAATGGCGCACGAGCGAAAATTTGTCATGCAACCATTGTGTGATATTGCGCCGAGTAAAATTCATCCAACGTATAAAAAAACGGTTTCTCAACTAAATGAAGAAATTCCAACACAAGGAATTGAAAAAAGCGAAGAAATTTTAGTGAATCCGAATGATAAAAAAGATTTCTCTCGATTTAATTACATTGCCATAGAAGGGAACATTGGCGCGGGAAAAACTTCGTTAGCCACTAAAATTGCACAAGATTTCAATGGAAAACTGATTTTAGAACGCTTTGCGGACAATCCATTTTTGCCAAAATTTTACGAAGACAACAGTCGTTATGCATTTCCGTTAGAAATGTCGTTTTTAGCAGATCGCTATCAGCAAATTTCAGACGATTTAGCACAATTAGATTTATTTAAAGATTTCATTGTGTCTGATTATGATGTGGTAAAATCGCTCATCTTCGCAAAAGTGACTTTGCAAGCGGAAGAATATAAGTTGTACAGAAAATTATTTGATATCATGTACAAAGAAATTCCGAAACCAGATTTGTACGTATATCTCTACCAAAATACCGAACGTTTGCTGCGAAACATTAAAAAACGTGGACGCGATTATGAACAAAAAATTCCTTCTGATTATTTGGATAAAATTAACAACGGATATTTAGAATTTATCCGAACGCACAAAGACTTAAACGTAAAAATCATTGATGTCTCTGATTTAGATTTCGTTGCAAACGCGAACGATTATCAGAAAATTGTGTCGGAAATTCAGGAAATGTAGACTTCGAATTCGCTCAGTCTGCTTTGCTAAATTGTTAAAAACGTTTCACTTTTTAGATCGCTATCGCTTTTAGATACTGCTTTACCTTTAGTATTTTGAAGAATTTCGCTTATCTTCTTAAATTACTCCAAACGTCTCATCGAGTGAAATTTTAGTATAAAATTTTGTATCGAGAAGTACTTTGAAAATAGTAGCGCTTCTCAATAGTTCTATTGAGCGAAGTCGAAATGCAATTTTCTCCATTTCATTACGAAAACTACTCGAAGAGACGATTGTAAGGTCTAATAACCCGAGAAATAAAATATGTTTAAGTTTTAGTCTAACAAGCTAAAAAATTCGTGGTGAAAAAATCATACAACAACCTAACTTTTCAGCAACAGATTACTTCACTTCGTTCGCAAAGACGATTCGTAGGAGTTTGAAATACAAAAGTTCGTCTAGCAAAATACTAAAATATCAACAAGCTAACACAAGAGTAAGAAAATCTAAAAGGCGAAGCCGATCTAAGAGATTCCCGCCTACGTGGGAACAAGTCTAAAAGCGAAGCGGTCTAACAGCGCCAGCGAATCTAAAAGCGAAGCTTTTCAAACACATCCCAAACAACCACACCAGCACTCACAGAAATATTTAAGGAGTGTTTGGTGCCAAATTGCGGAATTTCTAGGACATAATCACTTGCAGAAACCACTTCTTGTTGTACACCTTTAACCTCATTTCCAAAAACCAACGCATAGGTATTTCCTGTTGAAGGTTTAAAATCATTCAGCATGGTTGCGTTTTCGGCTTGCTCAATAGAAGCCACTTTTACATTGTTTTCTTGCAATTCTTTTACAAGTGTTAGCGTATCTTCACGATGTTCCCAAGTGACTGATTCTGTAGCGCCCAAAGCGGTTCGGTGAATATCTTTATGTGGTGGTTTTGCTGTAATTCCACACAAATAAATCTTTTCAATCAAAAAAGCATCACTCGTTCTAAAAACCGAACCAATATTGTTTAAACTACGAATATTATCAAGAATGACAATAATACTCGTTTTTTCAGATGATTTAAATTCATCCACACTTAATCGGTTTAGTTCACTATTTTTAAGTTTTCTCATAGGTAATTCGTGAGTTTTCCTTGATTTTATTTAAATTGCGGAATGCAATATTTTCTGCAAAATAACATTAAAAACAGTAAACTTTGGCAAAAAAAAGCGCGAAAAAAGTAACTCCTTTAATGAAGCAATACAATGGTATAAAAACCAAGTATCCAGATGCTTTGTTATTATTTAGAGTCGGAGATTTTTACGAAACTTTTGGAGAAGACGCCGTAAAAGCAGCAAGCATCTTAGGAATTGTACTCACACATCGTAATAATGGTGGCGACAATGTAGAACTCGCAGGATTTCCACATCATTCCTTAAATACCTATTTGCCAAAGCTAGTAAAAGCAGGTGAACGTGTGGCAATTTGCGATCAATTAGAAGATCCGAAACAGACGAAAACCATTGTAAAACGTGGCGTGACGGAATTAGTGACGCCAGGAGTTGCATTTAATGATGAAGTATTGCAAGCCAAAACGAATAACTTTTTGTGTGCCATTCATTATGGTAAAAAACTGTTGGGAGTTTCTTTTTTAGATGTTTCTACGGGAGAATTTATGACCACACAAGGTTCCGCAGAATATATAGATAAGGTATTGCAGAACTTTAAACCGAGCGAAATTCTAATCCCGAAGCAGAAAAAACTCGAATTTGCAGATACATTCGGAACAAATCATCATGTATTTTATTTGGAAGATTGGGTTTTTAAATCCGATTTCGCCGAAGAAAAACTCATTACACATTTTGATACAAGTTCGCTGAAAGGTTTTGGTATAGAAGACTTAAAAGAAGGAATTATCGCTTCAGGAGCGGTTTTACATTACTTATCGGAAACACGACATAACAAATTACAACACATCACATCCATTGCGCGTATTGCAGAAGATGCGTATGTGTGGATGGACCGTTTTACCGTACGAAATTTAGAATTGTATGCTTCAACCTCATTCAACGCAATTACTTTGTTGGATGTAATTGACAAGACGATTTCGCCAATGGGCGGACGTTTATTAAAACGTTGGTTGGCATTGCCATTAAAAAATAGTTTGCTGATAAAACAGCGACATGAAGTTGTCAATTTTCTGCTGCAGCAAGAAGAGGAATTGGAAAAAATTCAGCATCATATTAAGCAAATTAGTGATATTGAACGTTTAATTTCTAAAGTGGCTACAGGTAAAATCTCGCCAAGAGAAGTCATTCAACTAAAAAATTCGCTTGAAGCCATCATTCCTATCAAACAAATTACAAGTAAAAGTGCAAACGAAGCTTTGAAAGTAATTGGCGATACGATTCACGAATGCGAGTTGCTTCGATCTAAAATTAAAGAAACCTTAAACGAAGAAGCGCCAGTCAATATTTTGAAAGGAAATGCGATTGCAAGTGGCTATTCGGATCAATTAGACGAATTGCGCGGGATTGCATTTTCGGGAAAAGACTATTTGGATAAAATGCTCGATCGCGAATGTGAAGCAACAGGAATTCCATCGTTGAAAATTGCCTCTAATAACGTGTTTGGCTATTATATAGAAGTTCGAAATACGCACAAAGCAAAAGTGCCAGAAGCGTGGACACGAAAGCAAACGTTGGTGAATGCCGAACGTTATATTACGGAAGAACTGAAAGAATACGAAACAAAAATTCTGGGCGCTGAAGAAAAAATTGCGCAAATAGAACAGGAATTGTTTGCCGATTTGGTCGTTTGGATCAATCAATACATAAAAGCCGTGCAACAAAATGCGCATATCATTGCTAAGTTAGATTGCTTGTGCGGATTTGCAACGCTGGCAAAAGCCAATAATTATATTTATCCACAAATTGACGACTCATTTGATTTAGAAATTAAAAACGGACGTCATCCTGTAATTGAAAAACAATTGCCAATTGGCGAAAGTTATATTGCCAATGATGTGTATCTCGATCGTGATGCGCAACAAATCATCATGATTACGGGGCCAAATATGAGTGGTAAATCGGCCATATTACGTCAAACAGCATTAATTGTACTCTTAGCGCAAATGGGAAGTTTTGTGCCTGCAGATTCAGCTAGAATCGGTTTGGTAGATAAGATTTTTACCAGAGTAGGAGCGAGCGATAATATTTCGATGGGTGAATCGACTTTTATGGTGGAAATGAACGAAACGGCTTCTATTTTGAATAATATTTCGGAACGTAGTTTGGTGTTGTTGGATGAAATTGGTCGTGGAACAAGTACGTATGACGGAATTTCGATTGCGTGGGCGATTTCAGAATATTTACACGAACATCCGTCGCGTGCAAAAACATTATTTGCAACACATTACCATGAATTGAATGAAATGACGGAAATTTTTGATCGCATCAAGAATTACAATGTATCTGTAAAAGAATTGAAAGATAATGTTTTATTCTTGCGTAAATTGGTCAAAGGCGGAAGCGAACATAGTTTCGGAATTCACGTGGCAAAAATGGCAGGAATGCCGCAGCAAGTCATTCACAAAGCAAATAAGATACTAAAACGCTTAGAAAAATCGCATTCAAGTGAAGAGCTCGCGGACGATTTAAAACAAGTGGAGAACGACATGCAATTGAGTTTTTTCAACATGGACGATCCGTTATTAGAAGAAATAAAGCAAGAAATTTTGATGACAGACATTGACACGCTCACACCTGTAGAAGCGTTGATGAAGCTAAATGAAATAAAACGCATGTTGGTGCGCCAAAAAAAGTAGTTGATTGTGAGAAGATTATAAAAAAAATCATTCTTTTTCTTTAAAACGTTTTGGTATTTAAAGAAATGTGCTAAATTTGCATCCGCAATACAGTAGTAGTATTGCTACGATCTTTAACACAATGCGAAAATAGCTCAGCTGGTAGAGCGTAACCTTGCCAAGGTTGAGGTCGCGGGTTCGAGCCCCGTTTTTCGCTCAATATAATATCCACGCTCGAGTGGTGGAATTGGTAGACACGTTGGACTTAAAATCCAATGGCCCTTGGGCCGTGCGGGTTCAAGTCCCGCCTCGAGTACTAAAGCCCTTCTTAATCTTTTTGATTTTGAAGGGTTTTTTTATGCGTTTATTTTTTTGTTACACCTACCAAACATAAACCTCATCCACAAAAATCCATGCTTTATTTCCAGCAGCAGGATGCCATTTTGGAAGTTTTGTATGATTCTTAATCACGATTTTGAAATAACGTGCTTCTGTATTTGGAACGGCTAAAGTAACTTTTTTCATTTCTGGTTCGCCACCTTCGCCTTTTCTAGAAATTGCAATTTCGTCTACTTTTTTGAAGTTTCCATTTTTAGTATTAGAAGCGTATACGCTAAACTTTGTTGGATATAAAATCCAGCTTCCAACATCTTCAAGTGTGTTGAACGATATGTTATTAATGCTTTTAATTTCGCCTAAATCTATGATAGTGTTTAAATCGTATCCAAAACAACCTGTCCATTCTCCATCTTTAAACGACAGACTTCCTTCTTTGAGATCGAATAATTTTTTAGTCGCAGCATAATCCGGACTTGGCTTTTTTTGAACCGTGAAATTTTTGATTTGCTGTGTAACTTTTGCATATTCTTTTGTCAGAATATCACTTGGTAACCAGCCTTTTTTAAATGTGGCAATTTTAAGTGTTTTGGAGGTTTCTAAAATAATTGGATTTGTAACAACCTGCGAAGTAGAATCGGGCGTTTCTCCGTTTAACGTATAACGTACATCTACACCTTTTAACCTGCTTTTGATGTTGAGGTGAATGGTATCTGTAAACAGTGTTCCATCTGGCGTAATTTCGGGTGCTTCTAACTGACTTTCTTTTACAAAACCGTCTACAATACTATGCTGAATTTTTATATTGAATTCGGCTTCCAAAGCAGTTGCTGTTTTTTGATCGACTTGTGTTTGCCACGCATAAATTTTCTTTGGCTGAATGCTTTGTAATAAACTTGTCAAACCTTCATTGGAAATATTAGTATTGTATATGTTTAACACTTCTAAATGTTCCAAGTCTTTCAAGTGTTGCAATGCTTTGTCAGTGATTTTTTTACTGTTGATGCGAAGCGTTTTTAAATTCTCTAATTCTCGAATTACTTTGGTCATTTCATCGGTAATCTGTGAATTATGAAAATCGAGTTCTATGATTTGTTCAGTCAATAAAGAAAGCTGTTCAATTTCTTCTATGCTTGGTGTTTTGTTGAGATATTTTACATTCAATTCCGCTTTGCCAGGAACCAATTCTAAAATTCTAAAGTTTGCGTTTTGAACGGTTTCAATAGCACTTGCAGCAGCTCTCGGAATTTCTATTTTAGTAAAGATTAAATAGTCTTTTAAAAGTGTAGAAAGTGTGTCATTTTCTTTGGTGTTGATAACATAATTTTCAAAATCTAATCCTTGATCAATCCAGTGTTTTAATAGCCAAATTTCGTCTTTTGTCAATTGTGCTTTTCCTTCTGGTGGCATGTGGTCTTCGTGCGAAATCGGTAATACTAATTGCTTGTATAACAGACTTGCTTCTGCATTTCCTGCGAGTAAAATTTCGCCCGTTTCGCCACCTTTTAACATAGCTTCGGGAGAAATTAAGGACAATGCGCCTTTTTGTTTTGTCATGTTGTGACACTGTACACATTTTTTATCAAATATCTTGGTGACAACATCGTCATACATACGCAAACTGTCTACAATTTCGATTGTGCGTTCTTCTGGTGTTGGTGTAATGTATTCGGTTAGGAAATTATCGCCATGCGTCAATACACTTCCGTAATGTCCCGCAACGCTAATACTCACAAGTGAAACTACGAACAAGAGTAAGAAAGTGTTTTTCGTGTTAAAAAGTGGTTTCAAACTGTACCAAAACAGAAAAATGGTCAATACTGCGGTGAAGATTCCTGTGTATAAATGCAGGTTCAATGTTGCAGATTCATAGCCGCCTTCGAGCGATAAAAAATAACCTAAAAAACACGTTAGTATGGCAAAAAAGGATGTAAAACCTAAGATGTTTCTAACCGTAGCGACAGGATAGTTTTTTTGAATTCTCCCTAAAATATCTATGAAAAAAGCAACGATTAATGCGCCAATTGGTAAGTGGAGCAATAATGGATGAAATCGTCCAAAAAACAGCACGATTCTCGGTGTTTCTGTTGCGGTGATTGCATAAAAAGTGAGCAATCCGAAAATTGCGATCGCACCAAAAAATAGGTATTGTATGTATTTTTTTTCTTTCATTAATTAAAAATCCATTCGTCCATAAATAACCAAGCTTTCAACCCTTTTCCAGCATGCCAATCGGGTAATTTTTGTACGTTATTTACGCGTATTGTTAGTGTGTTGAGTTCTTTGTTAATCGGAATTTTGATGTCGTCTAATGTTACAATTTCTTTTTTAGCTAACGCTGGAATATCTACATGAATAGAATCTTTATCGTTAACATACAATGTAACTGATTTTGGCGGAAAAATCCATGATTTCGGATCGACTAAATACCCAATCGTTAAACTATTAATGTATGTTTTTTGTGGAAATGAAACACTAGCTTTTGCGATGGAATCAAAACCAATCCATTCCAAATCTCTAAATTTTACAGATGCTTTTTTATGGTTAATCAACGTAGTTTCACCTTGTCCTTTGTATTTTTCACTTGCTTGGGTTTGCCATGTAATTTTGTTTGGAGTGAATCCTTTTTTATACAGTTTTATTGAAGTTACATCACTTGGTTTCCAATCGGGATGAAACGCTCTAAAGTTGTAAACACCAGCTTTTTCAGCAAAAATAGTTGTGATCACTTTTGAAGAAGTTTCCATTGCTTTTTTTCCATCAATTTCATAATACACAGCTAAATTTTCCATCTGTATTTCTGGTTTTAAACTGACAAAAGAATCAATAATTCTACTAGAAACTACAATTCGCGGTTTGGCAAGTTTTATTTCGCCTTTTTGTAGAAATTTTGTGGTTTCTTTTTTCTTTTCAGCACAACTAAAAAGTACAAGACACGCAATTAAGATTCCGATATAATTTCTCATACGCGTGTTAATTTTATAGGATAGGTTTTTCCTGAATTCCATTGTGCAACATACATATTTTCGTCGTTATCAATACAGACATCATGTGGATGTTGAAACAATCGGACTGTTTGGTATAATTCGTTTAGTTTGTTTTTTTCATAGGATGGAGAAGTAGCGCCAGGACAGGAAACGACTTCGTTTTTTTCGTTCATAATAAGCACAAATCCAGAATCTGAATTTACAGCACTTTTTGAACGTAATACGGCAAAATAAATATCTTTTTTGTGAATTACAGGACGACATATTAACGCGCCAGGCACATTGAATGCTTCTAAGAAATTGCCTTTTAAATCGAATCGTTTTAAGACATTTAATTCTCGCGCAGAAATTAATAATGATGGATTTTCCGCATCGCGATTGTCATAACAAATTCCGTGTGCGTTTAAAAATTGTCCATTCTCTGTTCCGCGTCCGCCAAAGATATTTTGCAATTCACCTTTGTGATTGTAATGTAAAATATGTTGATTCCCGTAACCATCTGCCACATATATATCGCCATTTTCTGTTACGGCAGTTTCTGTTGGTTTAAAATCTCCTTTTGAATTATATTTTCCAGTTTCCAATGGATAATCAATCGAAAAAACGACTTTTCCATCCATGGTGGTTTTTATGATTTGATGCCGTTCATAATCCGTAATTAATAAAAAATCGGTTCCGTTTTCTTTTACTAATGTCAAACCGTGCGCGCCAGGATAATTTGTTCCCCAAGTTTCTAACAGCTTTCCAGATTTATCATAAATAATCACATTGTTTTTCGTGTGA
>NZ_JBGCDL010000213.1:0-15760 GCF_045105435.1 Kordia sp.
GTTTTCATTTCTCTAAGCTTTGCAACCCATTTTGCAGGTTCCCAATATTGTACTTGCGAATCGTGCAAACCAGTTGTCACTAACATGTTTGTATATGCTTTTGCTTCTACATTGTCATACGGTGAGTACGATTTCATGTAATCGTAATATTCTTTTTCATTCGGATTTCCCCATTCATCATATTCTCCCGTAGTTAATGGAATGCTATCATCTAACATGGTTGTAATTACATCTACAAAAGGAACAGAAGCAATGATTCCGTTGTATAACTCAGGATTCATGTTTGAGATTGCTCCCATTAATAATCCTCCTGCACTTCCGCCAGAAGCGTATAAATGTGCTGGAGACGTGTATTTGTTTTCAATTAGAAACTTAGAACAATCAATAAAATCTGTAAACGTATTTTTCTTATTCATCAGTTTTCCATCGTCATACCAGTTTCTACCTAAGTATTCACCACCACGCACATGTGAAAGTACAAAAATAAATCCTCTGTCTAATAGACTTAATCGTACGGAAGAAAAATAAGGATCTATCGTGTTTCCGTACGAACCATACGCATATTGAAATACAGGGTTTGTACCATCTTTTTTGATGCCTTTACGATATACAACCGACATCGGGATTTTAGTACCATCAGCAGAAGTTGCCCATAAACGCTCGGATGTGTAATTATTTTTATCGAATTTTCCTCCCAATACTTCTTGTTCTTTTTTAACTTCTTTGGTTTTATCAACCATGTTAAAATCGATTACAGAAGTTGGTGTTGTCATTGAATTGTATCCGTAACGCAAAATATCTGTATCAAAATCTACATTTGTACTCGTATTTACGGTGTAGGTTTCATTGTCAAACGGTAAGTAATAGTCTTCTTTTCCATCCCAACGAATAATTCTAATTTTATTTAAACCATTATCACGTTCGCTCAATACTAAAAAGTCTTTAAAGATGTCAATATCTTCCAACAAAACACTTGGGCGATGCGGAATGATATCTTCCCAATGCTCCATTCCTGTTTTGTTTTCTGGGGTTTTAGAGAGTTTAAAGTTGATAGAAGCATCTTTGTTACTCATTACATAAAAATGATCTTTGTAATGCGAAATACCATATTCTAAACCGCGAACACGTTCTTGGAAGACTCTGAATTCTCCATCTGGATTGTCTGCCTCTAAAATTCTGTATTCCATTGTCAAGGTACTATATGAACCAATGACTAAGTATTTTTTAGATTTTGTTTTGTATACAAATGTTACAAATGTTTCATCTTTTTCATGGAATACGACCACATCATTTGCAACTGCATCTCCTAGTTTGTGTTTGTAAATTTTCTCCGAACGCAAGGTTTGTTCGTCCTTGTTAGCATAAAACAATGTTTTGTTGTCTGCCGCCCAAGTAGAACTTCCTGTTGTATTTTCTATAGATTCTTTATAAATTTCTCCTGTTTCCAGATTTTTGATATGAATTGTGTATTGACGTCTACTCAACGTATCTACACCAAAAGCAGCCAATTTGTTATCGGGACTAATATTAATTCCTGTCAAATTATAGTACGAATACTCTTTTGCCATTTCGTTGACATCGAACAGAATTTCTTCTGGCGCATCTAACGTTCCTTTTTTACGTGTATGAATTGGATAATCTTTGCCTTCTTCGTATTTTTTTATGTACCAATATCCATTTAATTTATAAGGAACGGAAGAATCGTCTTCTTTAATTCTGCCTTTAAGTTCTTGAAATAAATCTTTTTGAAAACCTTTTGTATGCGCTGTCATTTCATCATTATACGTGTTCTCTGCTTCTAAATATGCAATGACTTCAGGGTTTTCTCTATCGTTCAACCAATAATAATTATCAATTCGTACATCGCCATGTTTTTCAAGCTTCATAGGTTTTTTAGCGATAGTAGGTATAAGTATTTCTTTTTTCATGTTTGAAGTATTCTTTTTACAGGAATTTATAAGTGTGAAACTAATCAATAAAATGATTATATTTTTTTTCATTTGAAAAGTATATTAAAAGCTTACAATTTAATAATTTTGTCAATAGTAACCTTTAATTATATATACAAATGTTTGGAGACTTAATGGGAATGATGGGTAAACTGAAAGAAACCCAGAAAAAAGTAGCAGAAACAAAGCAGCGTTTGCATTCTGTTTTAATTGACGAAAAAAGTTCGGATGGTTTACTAAGTGTAACCGTAACTGCAAATCGAGAGATTAAATCAATTCAAATTTCTGATGAATTATTAGACGATAAAGAACAGTTGGAAGATTATCTTATTTTAATGATAAACAAAGCTATTAAACGCGCTGGTGAAGTACATGAAACAGAAGTAGCTGCCGTAGCAAAAGATGGCATGCCTAATATTCCTGGCATGGATATGTTTTCCTAGCGAATGAAAGAAAAATATTTAATATTCAAGAGAAGGGTTACTATAAAAAGTAGCTCTTTTTTTACTTTCAGCAATTGAAAACTCTATTTCAGCAATTAGCTTGAAGCTACTTGTATAAATGATTTTAAGTTTGACCTGTCGACATTAAAACAAACATTAACATTAAAATTATTTATTATGAAAAAAAATAAGTTTTCAAGCAAATTAGCATTAAACAAAAACGTAATTTCAAACTTAGAGAGTAGAAATTTAGTTGGTGGAGGGCCGACTTGGGAAGCTACTTGCGGAGAAGGTTGTATTTCTAAAAATGCAAGATATCGTCCATGTCCTGCTCCAATAAAGACTGAAATGTGTGCAGTTTCTGAAGGTTGCGAACCTCCTACAATGGAAAATTGTCCTACTTTATATGTTACCTGTTAATTAGTAAGACACATTATTAAAGTTAATAAAAGTATCAGGATGATTGAAAAAACGTTTTTCAATCATCCTGTTTTTTTGTTTTAGAAAGTGAGATACGCTTTTCGGAAAGTGATTCGAATCTATTTTTATAAATGCCTTAAATTTATTCTGTCGACAAAAAAATATTAACATTAAAATCATTTATTATGAAAAAAAGAAGCATTAAAAATCTTGCTTTAAACAAGCAATTAATTTCAAATTTTGAATATAGTATTACTGGAGGACTTGACTCTGATTCAAAAACAGGTGGATGCAACACAATTACACTTATTCTAGCATGTCCAACACTAGGTGATGAATGTCCAGTAGAAAAACCTGCTGATCCAGAACGCTCTCCTAGTGGAAACTAAATAGCACCTACACTACAAATTAACATAAAGAAAGGCAGTCAATTGGCTGCTTTTCTTTACAAACTATACTATATATTAATATAATTATTATGAAAAAAAGAACTCTTAAAAACTTCACGTTAAACAAACAATCAATTTCTAACCTAGAGACGCTTCATGGAGGAGCTTCACAGAGCGGCTTGGAATGTGTTGTACTGCGTTCTAGGATAAATTCTAAATGTCCTCAAATTCATTCGAATTGTGAACCTTGTCCACCGCAAACTGTTTTCCCTACGGTTAATGTAACACTTTGCACAATTACTAGTACAGTCTTGTAATTTATATACTCGTGCTGTAAAGAAACAAAAAAAGGGAAGCCAATTGGCTTCCCTTTTTATATGCTATATAATTAATTTAAAGTCTTAGTTCTTGTCTTGACTTATAACTCTAAACTGAGTTCTTCTATTTCGTAAGTGCTCTCTTTCTGTACAAGAAACACCATCTTTACATCTGTTTACTAATTTTCTTTCTCCGTATCCGTTAGAAACAATTTTACTTGAGTTGATACCTTTAGAAATTAAGTAATTTGTAACAGCTTGTGCTCTTCTTTGAGATAACGCTTCGTTACTAGAAGCAGTACCTCTTGAATCTGTGTGAGACGCGATCTCTACAGAAACACCTGTTTGCAATACTGGTAATAATTTAGTATCAATTTCACGCTTAGCAGCCGCAGTTAATGTTGCACTTCCTAAGTTCCAGTTGATGTTTAAGTCGTTGTATACTAATAATTCACAATCAACTTCTTTCCAAGTAGTTAAACCACCTTTTTTAGTTAATACTTCCTTAGTAACAGTTTTGTACACTGCAGGAATGTCTGTTGTTACAACACGAGAATCCTCAACTAATTTCGTAATTTTTAAAGTAGTTTCTTTTTGCGCTACAGGAATTGATCTTGTAGATGGCGGAGAAGTCATAACTGTTTTCTTGAAATTTTTGCTTATTGAAGGAATATCTTCAACACGTGTACTTTCACTAGTAACAACTCTTGTTTTAACTGTTTCATTCACAGCAGGGATTTCAATTCTTTCAGTAGTTGGTGGTGTTACCATTACTCTACGTTTCATTGTTTTTACCTCAGCAGGCACATCAATAACACGTGAAGTTGGCGGAGTTACCATTACTGTTTTCTTGATTGTTTTTGTTACTTCAGGAATTGGAATGATGCTTGTGCTTGGAGGTTTTACCATAATAGTTCTAGTAAAAGTTCCTTCTCCACATGGTTTTCCACCGTTGTTGTTAGGATCACAGTCAGGAGTTCTTACTGAAGAAGCATCTGAAGCTAAACGTTGTACAGGTACAATTTCGTTTTGAGCTGGAATTGCTTTGTAACACCAGTATCTACAATCGTCTGGGTTTGAAGAATTACAGTCAGCTGGAGGAATTTCACTCATTTGCCATTCAGCAGCAGCTGGCTTCACTTCAATAGTTTCAAAATCTTTTGTAAAAGATGCTCTTTGTGTGCTAATTGAAGATCCGTACTCTCTCTTTTTGTAAGTAATAGTTTCAGTTCCCCATTCAGCTGGAATAATCTCCATACGCTGAGAAGCTTCTTTAACCATAATTACAACTTCTCTAGTTTCGTACACAGCTGGAACAATTACTACTTTTTGATACGCTGGTCTTGTAACCACATCAAAAGTTCTTGTTTCATACACTGCAGGAACTAGTTTTAATCTGTAACTTGCTTCTTTCACAACTACAGTTTCTGTACCTCTTGTCGTTTCTGATGGGACTTTTACTAAACGTTGAGATGGATCTTTAGTTACAACTTCAAAAGTCTCAGTTCCATACTCAGCTGGAACTATTGCTAACTTTTCTCCTGCAACTTTAGAAACCACAGTTTCTTTGTCGCTAGTATACCTTGCTGGGACAACTTTTAATTTTTTGTAAGCTGGTGATACCATAATTTGCACATCCTGGTTCTCATACACATCAGGAGTTACACAACGAACGTAACATTTTCCTGGTTCTGGATTTGTCGGTAAATCTTGCCCGAAAGCAAAAGAACCAAAGGCTAAGGCTAGTCCGAAAAATAGTTTTTTTCTCATGTCTTAAATGATTATTTATTTATTTATTGTTATTAATGATTAACAATGTACGAAATTATCCTTTTACAAAACAAAATCACTATTATAATCTTATGCAAGCATACTAATTGGTTAAACTACTTTTTTTATCGTTAAAAAGCATTTTTTAGGGAAAAACCCTGTATAAAATTTCAAATTGCACTTTTCTGCATTTCTTTTACCATATATTTTTGATATATTTACTCAACTAACTAAATCTCTTATTAACTATGTTTGAATTATTCCAAAGTGAAAGCAATCAAAAATTCTACTTTAATTTAAAAGCAAAGAATGGACAAATAATTATGTCTAGTCAAGGATATGCGGATAAAAGCGGTGCGAAAAACGGTATTGAATCTTGTAAAAAGAATTCAACTGACGATAGTAAATTTGAACGAAAAACAGCAAAAAACGGTAAGTTTCATTTTAGTTTAAAAGCTGGAAACGGTCAAATTATTGGCTCAAGTCAAATGTATGCTAGTGAAGCTGGAATGGAGAATGGAATTGAATCTGTAAAGAAAAATGCGGGAAGCGCTGAAACAAAAGACGCAACCGAATAAAAATATATTTTTTTAAATAGAAAAGCAGCTCCAAAGAGCTGCTTTTTTTATGTCGATTTTTAATGTAAATGCGGAATACACTATTCTATACGAACCATTTTCCCAACATCTTCCAAATCTCTAAATACCGTTTTATATTCTGTAATTGAATCGTTTACTGTAATAAGTTCAACTGTAAATTTTTCTCCAATCTCTGCAGCAGCAGCGTTTGGACTGTTAGTTCCAACATACGTTAATTCATAATTACATTCGGTAAGCCAAGTAATATCAAATTCATAATAATACTTACCATTTTCCATATATGCAAATTGTTTTTTATCGTCTCTTACAACATAAATATAATCAACATCATATTTTACGTATTTCCATTTGCCGCTAAAATACTTTCTACATTCTTTTTGTGTGGTGAATGACATCGAAGCAACTACGAAAATAAACAACAAAACTCCTATTATTTTTTTCATATTGATATATTAAATAACACCCGTTGTGCATTTTGATAAAATTCGTCAATTCGAGTGAATTTTACGATTGAAAATGAGTGAAATTTGTATCGAGAATAGAATGTGTTGCACTAAACAGTTCTCGATACGATTTTTCGTGCCTCAAAATCACTCGAAATGACGCTTCGTTATACTTTTGAATTTAAAATGCAACGGGTTAAATAACTTTCTGAATCACTTTTAAAAATTCTTGATGCATGTCAGCGGTATAATCCAAATGTGTTACAATTCGAAGTTTTCCACTTCCCATTCCAATCAAGTCAATTCCTAACTTTTCTAGCTTGTCTAAAAATCCTTGTTCATCAATATCATCTTGTAAATAGAAAATAATAATATTGGTGTCAATTGGTTCTACTTTTTTTATGATTGCTAAACTTTCAAGCGTCTTCCCTATTTCTTTCGCTTTCGCGTGATCTTCCGCCAAACGTTCCAAATGATTGTCTAATGCGAACGTTCCAGCAGCAGCCAAATAACCTGCTTGACGCATTCCGCCACCTAAAATTTTACGGATTCGCAATGCTTTATGAATGGTTTCTTCATCCGCAACCAATACAGAACCTACAGGGCAACCCAATCCTTTTGACAAACATACCGAAATGGTATCAAAAAGTTTCCCATACTGTGCTGGTGTTTCTCCTTTTTCTACCAACGCATTCCATAAACGTGCACCATCTAAGTGAAAACCTAAATCATGTTCGCGCGCTACGGCATGAATTTTTTCAATCTCACTAAAATCCCAACAAGCGCCACCACCGCGATTGGCAGTATTTTCTAACGCAATTAATGAACTTAACGGACTGTGATAAAAATCTGGTGGATTTATCGCTGCTTTGGCTTGCTCGGCAGTAAACATTCCGCGATGTCCATCAATTAATTTGCAAGAAGCGCCGCTGTTAAAACTTACGCCGCCGCCTTCATAATTATATATATGTGCATCTTTATCGCAAATTACTTGATCGCCTGGATTTGTATGTAATTTAATTGCTGTCTGATTTGCCATTGTTCCACTCGGAAAAAATAACGCGGCTTCTTTGCCAAACATTTCAGCAACTTTTTGCTCCAAATGATTGATAGATGCATCTTTCTTAAAAACATCATCTCCTACTTTTGCTTCAAACATTGCTTTAAGCATTTCGGGAGTCGGTTTGGTGACCGTATCGCTTATTAAATTGATTCGCATTTTTTTTTTAGTATTGAGGTTTTGTTTGTTGTTTGTTATTCGTTATTCGTTGTTCGTTTATTCGTTATTCGTTTATTCGTTATTCGTTATTCGTTTATTCGTTTATTCGTTTATTCGTTATTCGTTATTCGTTATTCGAAAATACTTTTCAATTTAAAATTCAACATTCTACATTCTACATTTAACATTTCTACCGTATTCTCATTAGATTTGTTAGGTATCTTCGATAATGCCCGAATTGATAATTCAGTTTTTATTACACGTCACTTCGAGTGATTTTAAAAGAAAATCATATCGAGAAGTACTTCATAATTCAGTATTCAGTATTCAATATTCAATATTCAGTATTCAATATTCAATATTCAAAAATCATTAATTCATATAATGACAACTATCTGTTCCAATTGGTGAACCATCTGGAATTTTTGGAGACGCTTTTTTCGTAAACTTTTCAGGATATTTTTTAAACTGATCTAACATTTCCAAATAATAAAATTGATATGCTTTTTCTGATTCTTTATATTTTCTTGTGCTAATTTTTTGAGAAATCATGTGCAATATATACTGACTTTGTGCTTTTACCGCTGGCGAAGCATTAGGATGTTTTGCCAAGTTCATTAACTGTTTCAACACATTCATATTAATAGCATGACCAAGTTCTCGCTCATGTGCATCCGAATAACTTTTGTAAAGTGTTTTATCTAAAATCATTGTGGTCATTTCCATAAAGCTCAACTGTTTTTTATTCAGACTTTTTTGCTGAATTAAACGCTGCGCACGTTGTGGATGAAACAAAAATGACAACGTCATATCACTTGCCGTTGCTGCCGGACTTACCGCATCGAAAGCAACACCTGTTTTCCCTTTAAACGATTCTCTTGATCGCCAATAGGTATATGCTCTTGGAGGAAACAAATCAAGTATTTTTGTTGGAATTTTCAAGGTTTTCGCATCCAAGGTTTTTAAGATTACTTTGAGTGCTTCGCGCTGTTCTTTTGGCGAAATAACTTCAGTAATTAACTGTCCGTCATTTTTTGTAGCGTAATTATAATTCAACCCACCAATCAATTTGGAAGTTGCTTCAGTTTGATACCTGTGGAAAAAATACAAAGGCACAAATACATCTTCTAAAACGGTATACGGTTCGTGACTACGAATGTTATCTTTTGAAAAATTCTTGATCGCTAACGAACGTACATTTAATACATTGTCCAATTCGTCGGAAGCACTTTTTCCATTATCCCATAAATGTGCGTTTGCATGTGCGCCACCAGCTGGTCGTGCGTCAGAATCCGATATAAAACGATGTCCTACTTTGTATGCATTGTCCAAAATAGCTTGTAAACCTTCTTTTTCCGCTTTCGCTGAATTGAACTCAGCATATGAATATGCCACAGTGACTTTGTCCCATGAGCCAATTCCTGTTGCGTACGCATCTGATAAATCAATTTTTCCGTTTGTAATTTTTATGGCTGGATGCGGATAATCCATCACCGAACTTCTGTTATTGGTACTTGCTGCAAAATTATGCGCAAAACCGATCGTATGACCAACTTCGTGTGCAGATAATTGACGAATTCGCGCCAACGCCATTTGTAACATTGGTTGGTAATTTTTATCGTTTTCGCCAAAAGGCTTATTTAATAAAGCTTGTGCTATTAAGAAATCTTGACGAATTCGCAGACTTCCTAAACTTACATGTCCTTTTATAATTTCTCCCGTTCGCGGATCAACTACGCTTGCACCATAACTCCAACCACGTGTAGACCGATGTACCCACTGAATTACATTATAACGTACATCCATCGGGTCAACATCTTTTGGTAACATTTTTACTTGAAATGCATTTGTATATCCAATTGATTCGTAGGCTTCATTCCACCAACGCGCACCATCTAACAAGGCAGAACGTACAGGCTCAGGAGTTCCAGGATCTAAATAATATACAATTGCTTCTTTTGCTTCACTTTTGGCTGCATTTGGGTTTTTCTTTTCCAAACGATGACGTGTTACAAAACGTTTCATCATGGGTTCTTGAATTGGCGTTGCATAATCGTAATACGAAATATTAATGGCGCCACTTCGCGGATCAAAAACTCTTGGTTTGTAATTAGCATCTGGCAATTCCACAAATGAATGATGTTGAATTACAGAAACCAACGACGCATTTGGTGTTACACTTTTTATGTTTCTTCCTTTTGGTTTTCCTTGAAAAGTGAGCAATGCTTCAAATTCTACGTTTTTTGGAAATGCTTTTGTACGATCTAATGACAACGCGCTTCTCGTTTTATCAATTTTATAAACACCTTGTTTTTTTGTTGCTAATTTTTCTATGACACCATGTGCATCTTGCAGTAAAAAAGGTGTCAACTCAATTGTATATTTTTTATTGTTTTCAGAAATAATCGGGAAACCGAACAAAACAGATTTAGCAAATGCCTGTTCTACACTTTTTCGTTCTAAATCGTTGCTCGTATTCGCTCTGTAGCGTAAATTGGGTTGTACCAACATCAGTTTATTTCCCATTTTTTGGAATTGCACTACAACTCCATCTCCGATTTGTCCTCGGTCTAAACCGATATCGTTAGAACCAACTCCGCTTGCTAGTGAATACACATATAAGAAATCTTCATCGAGTTTTTCTACTTCCAAAAAAATTTTATCCGTTTTCTCTTCGTAAGAAAAATTAAAAAGTCCTGTAAATTGTTCTCGCGGATAGATTTTTGTTTTCTTTTCTTCTTGCGAAAAGCTAAATGAAGCGCATAAGAAAATGAAAATCAGCAGTGTATGTTTTTTCATTCGAATCGTATTTTGATGGCAAAAAAACCATAATCTTCATCACAAAAAATAGCTTTATTAATGATTCTTTGGGTTTTTCTAATTTAGGCTATGAATATACGCAAAACATCTTATTTTTGTAGGAATTAAAAGAACAAACATGATAACTACAGATCAAATAAAAGATCTTATCAATCGCCTTGGTGCGTTAAGGAGGTATCTTTGACATAGATGCCAAACTGATAGAAATTGCAAACGAAGAAGAGAAAACGTATGCTCCTGACTTTTGGGATAATCCGAAAGAAGCTGAAATCATAATGAAACAACTCCGTGGAGAAAAAAAATGGGTTGGCGATTATAATGAAATTGGCGATTTAATTGGAGATTTAGAAGTGTTGTATGAATTCTACAAAGAAGGTGATGCTACACTTGAAGATGTAGAAGCACAATTTGAAAAAACAACTATAAAAATTGAAGATTTAGAGTTCCGAAATATGTTGTCTGACGAAGGTGACAGTATGAGCGCTGTGCTACAAGTTACAGCAGGCGCAGGTGGAACAGAAAGTTGCGATTGGGCAAATATGCTCATGCGCATGTATTTGATGTTTGCTGAAAAACAAGGCTACAAAATTAAAGAACTCAATTACCAAGAAGGTGATGTTGCAGGAATTAAAACTGTTACTTTAGAAATTGAAGGCGATTATGCTTTTGGTTGGCTAAAAGGTGAAAATGGTGTGCATCGTTTGGTGCGTATTTCTCCCTTTGATAGCAATGCTAAACGGCATACTTCATTCGCGTCTGTATATGTGTATCCTTTAGTTGATGATTCGATTGAAATTGACATTAATCCTGCCGATATTGAAATTGTAACCTCGCGTTCTAGTGGCGCAGGTGGACAAAATGTAAATAAGGTAGAAACCAAAGTACAGCTAAAACACAAACCTTCTGGAATTCAGATTTCTTGTTCTGAAACACGATCACAACAAGATAACCGAACGCGCGCTATGCAAATGCTGAAATCGCAATTGTATGAAATAGAGCTTAAAAAGCAGATGGAAGCGCGAAACGATATTGAAGCTGGAAAGATGAAAATAGAATGGGGATCGCAAATTCGAAATTATGTAATGCATCCGTACAAATTAGTTAAAGATGTTCGTACAGCACACGAAACAGGAAATGTAGATGCTGTAATGAATGGTCAAATTGACGAATTTTTGAAAGCTTATCTCATGACGATGGGACAAAAAAAAGAGGATCATTTATAGTAAGCAACAAGAATGATAATATACGGAACCGGTTCAAAAAAAATAGGAATACAAAAAATACAAGGCGCAAAGTGCCAAAATTGTGGTGCTACAGAAATGTATGCACAAGGCGTTTCACGCTATATCTATCTTTTTTGGATTCCTATGTTTCCATACAAAAAGAAATTCATTACTATTTGTAATCATTGCAAACAAGTCTTAGAAAAAAAAGAAATGCCACAACAGCTAACGGATAAGTTAGCTTTGGAAAAACATCATTTCAAAACACCATTCTATTTATTTTCTGGTTCATTACTGCTTGTATTATTTGTATTATGGGGATTTTACCAATCTGGTGAACACAATAAAAAATTGATGGAAAATGTGAAAAATCTACAAGCAAATGACATTATTGCTTTTAAAGTAGCTCGCAAAGAATATTCTTTTGCCGAAATTGATGAACGACGCAACGATACGTTGTTTATCCATTATGGAAATTACACTCATAACGGTTATAGACCTAGCGAATCTAAAATGGCAGATTTAGTCGTAAGTGAAACCGATTTTTTCGACACGGAAATCTATTATTTTACACAAAAACAGATTGATTCTTTACACGCCAAAGGAGAAATCGCAGAAATTTACAACCTAAAAAAATAATAATCAATCATGATAAAAATATACCACAACCCAAGATGCGGAAAATCCAGAGAAGGATTGGAAATTTTGAAAGAATCTGGAAAAGAATTTACAATTATAAAGTATTTAGAAAATAGACTTTCGTTAGCAGAGTTGACACGAATCATAGAACTTCTGGATATAGAACCAATTGATTTGGTACGACAAAAGGAAGCTTTTTGGAAAGAAAATTACAAAGATAAACGAATTTCTAAAGCGCATATTATGAAGTTAATGCTTTCCAATCCAAAACTGATGGAACGCCCAATTGTTGTCAACAATAATAAAGCCGTCATAGGACGTCCGCCTGAAAATATTTTAAGCATTTTATAATTTAAAAACCCAGCCTAATTGCTGGGTTTTTCTTTTAACAGAACTTTAACCATTAACGATTAAACCTTGCCCTTTCTTTGTAGTCTAACCGACATCAAAAAGCTATACATACAAGAAACTAATCACTAAAATGAAAAAGTTACTCCTCTTCCTATGTTTTTTAGGAACAATAAATACCGTATTTGGGCAAAATAATAAGCAAGAAAAAAAAGTCACGATTACAGGTACGGTCTATGAAAAATCGACCAATCTACCACTTGAATATGCTACTATTATTTTTCAAGATAGCGCTAAAAAAAGATCGGTTACAGGCGGAATTACAAATTCAAAAGGAACGTTCTCTATTGAAGTTATTGCAGGTGTTTATGATATTACGGTAGAGTTTATTTCGTTCAAATCAGAAGTTGTAAAAGGAAAATCGTTAACAAAAAATATGTCTATCGGAAAGTTTTTCCTCGCAGAAGATACACAAGCGCTAAAAGCTGTTGAAGTTATTGCCGAGCGAACGACCGTAGAAATTAAGCTTGATAAAAAAATATATAATGTCGGAAAAGATTTAACGGTTCGTGGTGGAACCGTAAGTGATGTGTTGGATAATGTACCTTCTGTTTCGGTTGATGTAGAAGGAAATGTTTCCTTACGTGGAAATGAAAATGTTCGAATTTTAATCAATGGAAAACCTTCTGGTTTGGTTGGTTTGAATTCTACAGATGCTTTACGTCAACTTCCAGCGGAAGCGATAGAAAAAGTAGAAATAATTACCTCGCCATCTGCACGTTACGATGCCGAAGGAACTGCCGGAATTTTAAATATTATTCTACGTAGAAGCAAATTACAAGGTGTCAATGGCGCTATTACAACCAATATTTCGTATCCAAAAGGATATGGCGTTTCTGGAAATATTAATTATCGTACTGGCGACTTTAACTTTTTTACAACTTCTGGTTACAATTATCGTGAAGTTCCTGGGAATTCAAACACATTTACTGAATATTTTAATGGCGATGAACCCAATACATTTTTAGATGAAGATCGTGAGTTTGATCGTATCCGAAAAGGATTCAATTCTAATTTTGGTGTTGAATGGTATATTAATGACAAAACTTCGTTGACAACTTCAATCGTATATAGAAATAGTGATAACGAAAGTGAAACTTCCAATATTTTAACTCAGTTTGATGATGCTTTTAATGTCACAAATGTAAGTACTCGTTTTGATCCTGAAACGGAAGATGACAAAACGATTCAATATGCAATCAATTTTGACAAAAACTTTGAAGAAAGTGGTCATAAATTAACAGCCGATTTTCAATATGAAAGCAGTTCGGAAGTAGAAAACTCATTTATTTTAGTGAATGGTGATTTGGCAGAACAAGTAGTTACTGATGAAGATCAAGATCGTATTTTGCTACAAACCGATTATACAGTTCCACTGAGTGAAACGGCGCAATTTGAGTTTGGATATCGCGGAAATTTTTTAGATTTAAACACAGATTATCTAGTTGCCTTTTTAGAGAATGATGAATTTGTTGCAGATACAAATTTGAGCAACGAGTTGAATTATCGTGAATATGTAAATGCATTTTACACGCAATACGGGAACAAAATTAGCTCTAAATTTTCTTTCCTTTTAGGGTTGCGAATGGAAGACACACGCATTACCGTGAATCAAATAACAAGTGGCGATTTGGAGCGAAAAAATTACCTCAGCTTCTTCCCTACGGTGAATTTAGGCTATGAAATTTCAGAAGATCAAAGCATTACTTTAGGGTATAACAGACGAATTCGTAGACCGCGATCGCGATTTATCAATCCGTTTCCTTCGCGTTCAAGTATTACGAATGTTTTTCAGGGAAATCCGGATATTGATCCAAGTTTTTCTAACGGAATTGACTTAGGCTATTTGAATCGATTTGGAAAGCTTACGCTGAATACGTCTGTGTATTTTCAACGCTCAACTGATGTTTTTAATTTTATTAGTGAAGACACAGGCCAAACGACTATTTTGAATGGTGAAGAAGTGCCAATTATCCGTAGAACACCTATTAACTTGGCTAGAAACGATCGTTATGGATTTGAATTTACACTTACGTATAATCCATCACGCAAGTGGCGACTCAATGGAAATTTCAACCTATTTCAATCATACAATCGTGGAGAATTTAACGGTGTTAACTTTGATGCAGACAACTTAAGTTGGTTTGTTCGTATCAACAATAAAGTAACATTGCCTGGAAATGTGGATTGGCAAACACGTTTATTTTATCGTGGTCCAAACGAAGATGCACAAAACATTCGTAAAGGACTTTTCTCAGCTAATTTAGCATTCAGCAAAGATTTACTTGACGATAAAGCTTCCATAGCTTTCAACGTGAGTGATGTGTTTAATTCACGAAAAAGACAATCGGAATCATTTACTGAAACGTTTAGAAGCGAAGGTGAATTTCAATGGCGCGAACGTTCATTCAATTTATCATTTACCTATCGCTTCAATCAGAAAAAGAAAACAGAACGTAACGGAAGAGGTCAAGACAGCAATGATGAAGGCGGATTTAGTGCGGCGCCGTAATTTCATTTAAACTAAATAATAAATAAATACTGTCTAAAAACCAAACTTGTTTCAAAATAACGCTTTTTATAACTTTCAGATAGTTTCTTTTTTTAAGATTTCACTTACGTGGATTTTACTATTTTGAAGGAACTTTTAGGTTTTGCATCTAGAGTTTTCTACTTTTTTAGTACTTTAGAAATCTATAAAACATTTTACCATGGCACACGCAGCTCCTAAAACAGATAGTACCGATAGAGTTAAATTACCTTTCACTTTTGATTCCGAAAAAATGTTGACTGAATTTGAAGCGTTAAAGTTGAATCAGTTTGAATATTATAATGTAATTCCACTTCGTGCGCCAGCGCATACGGTAGATACTTCTTTACCGTTTCCACCACCAGCAGATGATTATGCAGATGGTTCTTGGTGCGATTGGTTGGATACAAATTATTTAGAAGCATCTCCATATTTAAACAGTGTTGTTGATACATTTAAAGCCAACACTAAAGTTACGTTGGTTCGGTTATTACGTTTGGCGCCAAATTCGGTAGTACAGCAACATACCGATCCGACCTTAGGTTTGGAAATTCACAGTTCAGTAATTCGCTTGACCATTCCGATTTTAAA
>NZ_JBGCDL010000214.1:0-2953 GCF_045105435.1 Kordia sp.
TACCGCATCGGGATTGAAATTGGCAATATTTCCTGCTTCGCGCAACGCTGCATCTGACACAAAACGCAATCCAAAACCACCTAACATTTTCTTTTTGTAATCGTATACAATTTGATCTAAATCGGCAAACGTACTTTCTATAATTCCGAATTCAATTCGTTTGTCATATTCTAATGCCTGAATTGCAATGGCGCCACCAAGAGAGTTTCCCCAAATTCCAATTTTTAATGCTGGATTTCGCTTTTTGATTTCATCTACAATGGCGGCAATGTCTTTTTTTTCATGAAAACCGTAGCTACAATATTTTCCGCCACTTTCGCCATGCGCTCTTCCATCAAAAATTACAGAAGCAATTCCGTTTGTCGCCAAGTTTCCCGCAAGGTTTAAAAAGTGTTCTTTACAACCACCAATTCCATGAATGAGAATCATGATTCCTTCAGGTTGTTGTGTTTTTGGTTGAATGTAATACCCTTTTAACGCAATACTGTCTTTAGTGGTTATTGTGAGTGTTTCACTTTGCAAACCAAGCTGTTTTGGCGTAATGTCAAGATTGATTTTTTGTGGTTGAATAATTGCATACGGCGCTACATGAATGGTAAGAATGTATCCTAAAATTCCGATAATGAATAGCAATATAGCAGCTATTATGAGTAGCTTTTTTTTCATCTATTTTTTCTCTAAAATTGCAACTTCTTCAATGAAGCTTCATTTTTTTTTGCTGGCAGCATTGAATTTATCAATGAGTGAAAATGTAAGGTATTTGTAGAAAGCATGTTCAAAATCTTTGGCTTCAAAGATTTCTAACATCTTACTAGTTAAGTCGGTAATTTTTTGATTTTTTCCAGAAGAAGAAAGTGTAATAATTTTTTCAAGTTTTGAGTTTTTAAAGTTTGGATTTTTCAATATACTATCCATACAAATTGAATACTTTTTGACATTTTTTGAATCCAATAATGTACTTACAACATAATCACTAAGTCCAAAACTTGCGACTCTTCCATCAATGGAAGTTCGTATGTTTTTGTATAATGTTATGTAATTTTTTCCGCTTGTACCTTCTAAAACTTCTGCATTGATTAGTGTTTGTTCTGCCTTTTGTATGAGCGATTTAAACTTTGTACCGTTATCATCAAATAAACTGCACATACAGTTCATGTAGTCAGTTTCTAATTGTTTGTTATTTTGCGCTGTTGTTTGGATAGCCATCAACAATACAAACGCACCGAGTATTGATTTTATCATAGTATTTATTTTTTCTTAGTCTTTGATTCGGAATGGGTATATTTTTCTGATTTCCTCTTGTTGTTTTTCTTCTAATTCTTTGAATGGACGCTTGTATGTTTCTAATGCCTTTTCATTTCTAACCACTTCAAATCCAGCAGCTACCTCATTTTGAACTTTAATATATTCAGCATACTCAGTTGCGATATTTGTTTGAAGAATAACTATATTTTTTGATTCGTATTGCTTTACATAAGATATGACTCTTTTTTGCAATTTTTCCACAGCCATTTTTTCTCCATTTACAGTTAATTGCTGATTTTCATCAATTCTTACAGTTAGTGCATTTTTAAGTTGTTCATCCGTAAGTTTTTCTTCTGCTACTTCTGGTAATGTCTGCGGAATAATACTTACTTGATTCATGCTTTCAATCATTGTAAATGTTGTCATTTTGTAATAATCGTGTTCAAAATCTTTTGAGTCTAATATTTTTAGAATGTCTTCTTTTAAATCGCCTTCGTATTGATCTAATGATTGTATGAGAAACATCATTTTTGAAAGTTTCGATTTTTCAAATGATGGAGATTGAAACACATTTTCCAGGCAACTTGCTACTTTAGGATCGCTTAACACACTCGCTACTCCTGCCATGTAACTGGCAACACCTAAATCTTTTAGATTTTCATCAAACATATTATCTAGCTTACTGTAAAGTACTATATAACTTTCGCCACTTGCGTCTTTTAAATAGTTGAGTTCAATGAGTTTTTGTTCTGCCTTTTTGAGTTTTTCTTTAAATTTTGCACCATTTTCCGGCAATCCTTGATATACACAATTCATAAAATTGGTTTCCGTTTCTAGCGTATTTTTTTGACTAAAAACTGTCATTGAATTTGATAATATGATGAGACAGACAAGTGATTTTAGTATGTTTTTCATGTGCAATTTTTCTGTTTGACGGTACTTTTTAATGATTCGTTACATTTTTTTTCGTTAAACGTAAATATAAGATTTATTCAGACACCAATTTAAGCGTAAAAAAAAAGCTTCTGAATATTCTTCAGAAGCTTTTTTATGTAATTGTGTACGTTATTTAATCGATCATAAAGTTGTTTTTCTTTCCGCCTATTTTACTGATTTTATATGTAAAACCTAGCATAAAATAACGTTGCAATACTGTACTTTGCGAATCCTGTATAAAATCTGCGGTAACGCTTCTTCTGGTATTTATATTTTGATCTAACAAGTCATACGCCGTAAGCTTTATAGTTCCTTTGTCTTTGAGCACTTTTACACCTAAACTCATGTTCCAAAATAAGGCACCACGCTCAAAACCTGGCGCCACATTACTTTGATATGTGTAACGCAAATCGTTTCCAAATACGATATTTTTTGGCCAATATGTTGTGGTTTTTAAACCTACATTATGATTTTGAAATGTCTCATTATTCAAATTGTCCAAACTGTAACGAACTGTATTTAAAGCAAGTGAATAACGTGGCTCTATTTCTATTAATTCTTTGTAGTTATACGTCATTCGTACACTTGGTGTAATTGTGTTTCGCTTGGTCGCAAATTTAACGCCGTTGGTAAAGTTGAATTCTTTATTAGCGTTTGCATACATACCTACTCTGAAACGAAGTGATGTGCTATCGCGCTTAATTGTTTTACTAAACGATGTTCCTCCACTAGCTCTGTAAATTCCATCTACATTGGTAAAAGTAGTGGTTCG
>NZ_JBGCDL010000215.1:0-6473 GCF_045105435.1 Kordia sp.
GTATGCGCAATGGCATTGGCTATTGTAAGTTGTAAAGACAACACAACACCAAAAACGATCTCAGTTGACACACAAACAAAAACTGCGACAACAGAAACAAGTAAAGGCGACCTTGCTGCAAACTACAACAAAGCAGAGTTTAAAATTGACGGAATGACTTGCGCAGTTGGTTGCGCAAAGCGTATTGAAGGCAAATTAGCAGCTATGGAAGGTGTAAAATCTGCCACTGTAGATTTTGAACAGAAATTAGCAATGGTTGAGTATAACGACGAAAAAGTTGATTTTGATGCATTGACAAGCACCGTAACTAAAGTTGCTGGCGACTACAAAGTATCTGATATGAAAAATGTAGCAGCA
Organism: Kordia sp.; assembly: GCF_045105435.1. Lineage (GTDB taxonomy): Bacteria > Bacteroidota > Bacteroidia > Flavobacteriales > Flavobacteriaceae > Kordia. The sequence continues at coordinate 358 of NZ_JBGCDL010000215.1, forward strand.
TTTTCAAAAAAATGTGCTGGCGATTGCAAAATGGAATGCTGTGCAAAAAAAGGCGAAACTAAAAAAGCCTGTAAAGCAGATTGCAAAATGGCTTGTTGTGCAAAAAAAGATGCTGAAAAAATAGCTTGTGCAACAGATTGCAAAAAAGAATGCTGTACAAAAAAGGCATAATTTTTTTTTAAAAAAAGATAAACTTAAAATCCTCAATTATTATAATTGGGGATTTTTTTGTGTTTTGATGTGTTGATTCGAATTCAAACAAAATATAATTTCCACAAAAAACAGATTGCCACGCATTTTTCTAAAATGCTCGCAAAGACGTTTCTAATAAATTTGAATTTGAAATATAAAAGTTTGTCTACTAAAATACCAAAAGCGAAGCGATCTAATTCGCCCATTCCAAAGATTCAATCAACTTCCGAATGTCTTTTTTAATATAAATCACAGCAGGAAAAATAGAATCGTAATTTGGTATTGCATCAAAGTATAACGAACCTGTTAAGAAGTGTTTTTCGTTATCTGTTACATAAAATTGTGCTTGCGAAGCGGCATTTCCTTCCACTTCATACACCATTCCATACACATTTTGTTCCTTGTTTTCGTAGACAGTCGGATCAATTGCATCTGCTTTTACAGCATGTTCGTAGGTTAATTTTTGTACATCTTCCAACAACTTATCTAAGTTTCCGTTTACAGGAATGTATGATAAATGTACTGTTCCGTTTAATGCCGGATATTCCAAATTGATCCAACAGTTTTTCTTCGGATCAATCAATGCCAATTCGTTTTTATCAAACGTATACGGACAATCAGATTGCACTTTTGCATATTGTGCTGTCGGATATTTCAATCGTAAAAAAGCTTTTGGTTTTGGCAGCATTTCGCCTTCACACGAGCTCAAAAGAATGCTTACTAATAAAAAGAGGCTGGTGTATTTTAAAATGTTCATTCTTTCAGAGTTACTTTTACTTGTTTCAATCGTTTATTGTCAATCACTTCCACAGTAAACGTATAATTACCGAAATTTATTTTATCGCGTACTTTCGGGAAACCTCTAAAAATTTCCAACACAAAACCTGCTACCGTTTCCGATTCGCCTTTCTGTGATTCAAATTCTGAATTGTCTTCCAATCCGATAATTTTATAAAAATCTTTTAAATTCGTTTTTCCTTCAAAGACATAGTTTTTATCGTCAATTTTAGAATAATGCACGTCTTCATCATCAAACTCATCACTAATATCGCCTACAATTTCTTCAATGACATCTTCCAACGACACCAAACCAGAAGTTCCGCCATATTCATCGACCACAATTGCTAAGTGAATTTTCTTTTCTTGAAATTCGCGCAATAAATCATCCAATTTTTTATTCTCAGGCACAAAATACGCATCGCGTAACAGTTTTGTCCATTGATAATTTTTAGCATCAATATGCGGAATGAGATCTTTTACATATAAAATCCCCGAAATATCGTCCAAACTCTCTTTGTACACAGGAATTCTTGAATACCCTTTTTTAGTAATTTCACTCAAAACGGCTTCAAACGTCATGGCTTCTTTCAAGGCAAAAACGTCCATTCGCGGTTGCATTACTTGTTTGGTATCTGTATTTCCGAACGATACAATTCCTTGTAAAATTTTTTGTTCTTCTTTCGTAGTTTCGTCTTCTGAAGTCAATTCTAGCGCTTGCGACAATTGATCTACCGAAAGGTTTGAACGGCGTTTTCCGAGTTTCTTCTGAATTAGTCCCGAAACAAAACTCATTGGCATACTAATAGGCGCAAAAAGTTTGTCCATTACATTCAGTGGATACGCCATCATTGCCGAAAATTTATGTTTATTACGACTTGCGTAGACTTTGGGTAGAATTTCTCCAAAAAGTAAAATTAAAAATGTAACCACGCCAATTTTAATGACCCAATACAACCAATTTGGAGAGATTTCAGGAAAAAACTTATCACTAAGCGATGCAAATAATAAAACCGTAGCAATATTAATAAAGTTATTGGCGACTAAAATAGTCCCTAATAATCTTCGAGGTTTTCGAAGTAATTTTGCTGCGAGTCGTAAGCTTCCCGAATTGGATTCCTCTGCTTCATTGATTTCAGTTTGTGACAACGAAAACAGTGCGACTTCTGCACCCGAAATTAAGGCAGAAGAAAACAATAAAATACCAAAAAAAACAATCTTAAATATATCGAGTCCTTCAATAGACGCTAAAAAGATTAGTAAACTGGGTTCTGGATCCAAAATGGCATTAATTAATTAAACTTCGATTAAAATGGTAGATCATCATTATCATCAGCAGGTGTCGTTTGTGGCGTGTGCTGCTGTGGTTGTTGCGCATGCTGAGTTGGCTGCGCAGCTTGATGATTCGTAGTCGTATTTGCAGGAGCTGTTGTTGCAGCTGCATTGGATTGCGCTTCTTTTTTGGTCGATAAAAATGTAAAATCGGTTACTTGAATTTCGGTGGTATAGCGCGTATTTCCATCTTCGCCTTGCCATTGCCTGTTTTTCAAACGTCCTTCTACATATACTTTATCGCCTTTACTTAGGTATTTTTCACAAATTTCTGCGGCTTTATTTCGTACAACAACATTGTGCCAATCTGTATTTACAACACGTTCGCCCGTTTGTTTATTTGTGTACGAATCGTTGGTTGCTATCGGAAAACGCCCAATACAACCGCCACCTTCAAAGTAATGCATTTTTACTTCATCGCCCAAGTGCCCTATCAACATTACTTTATTTAGTGTTCCGCTCATTGTTTTAAATTTTTGTGTATAATCAAATGTACTAAAAAACCTTTAAAAATTGAATTCTTCAATGAAGTTTCCAATAAGGATTGGTACAGGATATTTTCTAATTTCTTGCAAAAGTATTCCATTTTTTAAATTATCGGTCGTTTCTACAATCCAAAATGTAGTGTGTAAGTGTTGATGCGATAGTTTATGAATTTTTTCTTTTTTGTTGAATTGTGTAATCGAAAACTCTTTGACATTTATAATTTCTTCTATTTCAGCTTGATGCGATTCAATATTTTCGATAGACTTTTCCGTTTCCAGCAATGGAAATTGATACAATCCTTGCCAAATACCTTTTCCTTTTCGTTCTTCTAGAAGCGTCTCTGTTTCGTTTGAAATGACTACGAGAAAATTGAACCAACGATTTTTTATCTTTGTTTTTTTCAGCTTGACTGGCAACATTCCTACGCGCTGATTTTTTAAACCTTCACAACTTTCGCTTAACGGACATATAATACAATATGGACTTTGCGGTTTGCATTGCACAGCGCCAAACTCCATAATTGCCTGATTAAAATTCGCAGGATCGTCATGATCTACGACTTCAAACGCCAATTCTTTAAACTTTTTTATGCCTTCTGTACTATTAATAGGTATATCCACATCAAAATAGCGAGACAAAACGCGGTATACATTTCCATCCACTACGGGCGCAACTTCGTCAAAACAAATAGAAGCAATAGCGCTTGCGGTATAATCACCAACACCTTTTAGCTTTAAAAGTTCTTTATATGTACCTGGAAACTGCCCATTATAATTTTCTACAATATCTTTTGCGGTGTAATGCAAGTTGCGCGCGCGCGAATAATAACCGAGTCCTTGCCACAACTTTAACACCTGTGATTCTTCGGCTTTCGCCAGATCGTATACTGAGGGAAACGCCTCTGTAAACTTCTCATAATAAGGAAGTCCCTGCGCTACACGGGTTTGTTGCAACATAATTTCGGACAACCAAATTCGGTATGGATCTTTGGTTTTTCGCCATGGTAAATCGCGCTTATTTTGGAAATACCACTGTATAATTTCTTTGGAAAAGTTCATCAAATCAAAATAATACGCAAAAATAAATGTTTATATCGTTAAATTTTAATCAATTAGAACATAAATATTATCTAATTAATTATATATTTGCATCCCTTAATTTTATAACGAATAAACAAAAAATATATAAAAATGACGAAAGCGGACATCGTAGCAAAGATTTCAGAAAAACTTGGAATGGAGAAGAGTGAAGTACAGGCAACTGTTGAAACTTTTATGGAAGAAGTGAAGAATTCTTTAGAAGGTGGAGACAATGTTTACTTAAGAGGTTTTGGTAGTTTCATCATCAAAACAAGAGCTGAAAAAACTGGAAGAAACATTTCTAAGAACACAACTATCAAAATTCCTGCACACAATATTCCTGCATTTAAGCCTGCAAAGATCTTTGTAGAAGGAGTGAAAGACAACGTTAAAGTAAAGTAATTAAAAAATAAATTTATTAATTAAAAACATAGAGCATTATGCCAAGTGGTAAAAAAAGAAAAAGACACAAGGTGGCTACGCATAAGCGTAAAAAGAGAAGAAGAGCTAATCGCCACAAGAAGAAGTAGTTTATAGCAAACTACTTCTTTGTTTTATAGCCAAAACAAAAAAAACGTTCTTTGAAAAAAAATTACATATTGAGGTAAGCACTACTGTCTTGTGCTTGCGTTCTCATTGTGTACATTTTATTAGGTAAAAACAATACCTGTGAAAATTGTTTAATCCATCTGTACATTTATGTATGGATAAAAATTAGATCAGAGTGAATAAAGAATTAATAATTAGATCCAATTCCTCTGAAGTTGATTTTGCCTTGCTAAAGGATGGAAAACTTATTGAATTACATAAGGAAGCAGACAATAATGATTTTGCGGTTGGAGACGTATTTCTTGCTAAGATAAGAAAACCCGTTTCAGGACTCAATGCGGCTTTTGTAAACGTAGGCTACGAAAAAGATGCCTTTTTACATTACCACGATTTAGGTCCACAACTTCTTTCCTTATTAAAATTTATAAAACGTGTAAGCACAGGTAAACTAAAAGATTATACATTAAAAAATTTTCCGTTTGAAGCCAATATTGATAAAAATGGTAGCATCATGGATGCGGTAAAAGCCAATCAATCGATATTAGTTCAAATTGTGAAAGAGCCAATTTCGACCAAAGGTCCTAGAATTAGTTCGGAGCTTTCTATAGCAGGACGGTATATTGTACTTGTTCCCTTTTCGGAACGTGTTTCTATATCGCAAAAAATAGAGAGTAAGGAAGAAAAAGACCGATTGAAACGTTTGGTACTCAGTATCAAACCCAAAGGTTTTGGCGTTATTGTACGTACAGTAGCTGAAGGCAAAAAAGTAGCTGAATTGGACCAAGACTTACAAAATTTGTTGACCAAATGGTCTACAATGTGTAAAAAACTCTATAAAGCTGAACATCCGTCGAAAGTATTAAGTGAAATGAACAAAGCGTCTTCTATTTTGAGAGACATATTTAATGAGTCATTCACAGGAATTCAAGTCGATAATGAAGATCTTTATTACGAGATTAAAGAATACGTGCAGAAGATTGCACCAAAAAAAGAGTCTATTGTAAAATTGTACCAATCTAAAGTTCCACCGTTTGAAAAATATGGTGTGGAACGACAAATTAAAACCTCTTTTGGAAAAACAGTTTCCATGAGTAAAGGCGCTTATTTAGTAATAGAACATACAGAAGCATTACATGTTATTGATGTAAACAGCGGAAACCGTTCTAACAAAGCCAAAACACAAGAGGACACTGCATTAGAAGTCAACATGATTGCCGCAAAAGAAATTGCTAGGCAACTACGTTTACGAGATATGGGAGGAATCATCGTAATCGACTTTATCGATATGACCAATGCAGATCACCGAAGAACTCTATTTGATCATTTGAAGACAGAAATGAAAGATGACAGAGCGAAACACAAAATATTACCTCCAAGTAAATTTGGTCTGGTACAAATTACGCGACAAAGAGTACGACCAGAAGTAAATATTAAGACACGAGAAGTAAATCCGAATGGAACTGGTAGCGAAGTGGAAGCACCAATTGTTCTCGTTGATAAAATTACAACTGATCTAGAAAGAATTTTAGCCAAGAAAGATGGCTACAACGGAGTTACGTTAAACACGCATCCTTTTATTGCGGCGTATCTCACAAAAGGATTTCCATCCATCCGTTTTAAGTGGTTTATGAACCATAAAAAATGGGTAAAAATATTACCAAGAGATGCTTACACGTATCTAGACTATCGTTTTAAAGATAA
>NZ_JBGCDL010000216.1:0-4373 GCF_045105435.1 Kordia sp.
TACATTTAAAGCCAACACTAAAGTTACGTTGGTTCGGTTATTACGTTTGGCGCCAAATTCGGTAGTACAGCAACATACCGATCCGACCTTAGGTTTGGAAATTCACAGTTCAGTAATTCGCTTGACCATTCCGATTTTAAACAAAGAAGGAGTTCAATTCTTTTTGAACGACTCGGAAGTTCCGATGCAACCTGGCGAATGTTGGTATTTGCGTTTAACAGATCCGCATAGAGTGCTAAATAATGGTAGTGATGAACGCGTAAACTTAACTATTGATATGATTCCAAACGATTGGATTCGTGGTATTATTAAAGAAAGTGATGTTTAAAATTTCATGTTAAGTTTCAATAAAAGAAATGGATAGACAACATAGATTAAGTTTTTGTTCAAAATGCACACATAAGAAGTTTGATTCTACAAAAAGGATTATTTGTGGATTGACTAATGATTCTGCTAAATTTTATAGTACATGTAAAGATTTTTCAGGGAATAAACTAGAAGTCGATAAAGCAATCAAGAATAGACAGTTAGATAAAATTCATAAAGAAGAATTTGGCAAATATGGCAAGCCGTTTAAAATAACAGTATGGTCAATTATTCAGATTATTGCAGTAACTGCTACATTCGTTCTATTGATTCGACGATTATTTTATTAAAACAACACATAACTAAAAACAAAATATATGAAAAAAGTATTGTTGCTATTTATAATACTTATCTATACGTCAGTGAGTCATGCACAAAAAACCTCAACGGATATTCGTACGGCAGTAACTTCTCATTTAAAAGCTATGGAAGCCAAAAATTATGAAGAGGCCCTTAATTACTATTATGAAAAGTATTATCAAATCATGTCAAAATCGGAGTTTTTAAAAAAACTTAAAGAAATGGACACTAATGAAATGTTAGAGGCGAAAAATAAGTTTTCTAAGATTATTTCTGTCTCTGAGATTATTACTCATAATGATGTTCAATATGCTTTGGTTGAGTATCAAGTACAGGTTTTTTTTAAATTTAAAAATTCTGTAGAAGAAGAAGTAATACAATATGTAAAGGCAAAAATAGAAGCGAAAGAGAAAAATGTATCATATTCAAGTAAAAATAAAGAGGTAGATTATTACAGAAACTCACTTGCTATTGTTATTAATACTAATGGCTGGAAAATGCTACCATACTCGAAAAAATTAGCTCCTTACATAAAAAGTATGATTCCTTCATTAGCATACGAAAAACTTGCTATTCCTGAATAATAACATTTGAATTAGAAAAAATATAAACCACTTATCATGACAAAAAAAACAGAAGCACAACCTAAAAACTTTCCGACATCTGTAAACTCACAAATTACAGATTCAGTTACAGAAGTAAATACAAAAGTTCTTGGTGATGAACCAGCAATTGCTACAGGAAACCTTATGGAAGCTACTGCGCAAGCTTTATCAAATGCAGCACACAATGCAACTACTGGTCAAGAGGAAACAGAAATAACCTCACAAGCAGCTACTACAGAAGGAATTTCTACCTTATATGACTTAGATACTGCAAGTACAGGTGTTGCTACGGAAGAAATTCTTGGTGATAAAAAATAACCGCTTTTAGTCTTTTTCACAATACTTTATAAACTCATCTTGACAGCGAACTTCGGTTCGCTGTTTTTTTATACATATTTTTCTTCTCTAACAATCTTATTCTCCTCTTTTTTCATCTTATTCCAAAAAAGCAGTATCTCGTTCTATTTTCTTCAAAATTAAAACGATTATGTTTTCTCTTTGTAAAGAATTACTTCATTAAAAAAGCTAGTAATTCTATACAAATTTGTAAAACTAAAAAAGTGGCGGTATCCGAAAAGCCTGAATAGAGTAGGAAACAATTATCCAAACCAATTATATCATGAGCACAATGACAATGACACCAAAAGCTGAAACTAACACTAATAGTAGAAATTCTCTAAATAACTATCCGAACTCTGTTAAAACTATTATTGATTATATATCCCAAAAACATACTATTTTTGAAAAAAAAGTTGGGAAAACATTTTCTGGAAAACAAATATTAGGAATAACTCCTTTTTGTTCTTTTGGCACTATTAAAAATACTCCAACAAATCCTTCTTCTAAAGATTTTTATGCTACTATTCCTAAGGCTCATTTTTGCAAAGAGGAAAATAAAATACAACTAAAGGTAATTAGCAATACTTGTAATAAAAGTCAGGCAAACGCTCTTGTATATTATGATTACAATATAGATACTAATGGTTTTCCCAAGATAGACATATATGTATTATTTGGAAAGACTAGTGATGCGATTAATAAAAATCAAGAAAGACACTTTGATATTACTTTTAATAGAACATGTACTACTGGAATAGACTTATGCACCATCAAAACAATAGAAGTATTTTTAATACAGGATGATCCAAGAACTTCAAGAGGAACAGTTACTACAGTAACTCCACCTATGCGACCTGATTAAAAATCAATTTCACATAGTTAATGTTGTACATAAAATTTAAACTAAATCACAAAAATTCATTTAAAACAATATAGTTGAGTGTATGTAAATCATAAAGTAGCGATCATATAATCGCTACTTTTTTTATCTTAAAATTTTACCTAAATTGTATAAAAAATAGTAGATGATTTTAAAAAACAAGAATGTCTTTTTTCTAATAATTATTACCTTTCCAACATTGTTTTTTGGTCAAAAAGAAGCGAAACCTTTCGATTTAAAAAAAGAAATAAGTAATGAATTAGTACAACTTAAAAACACAAAGTATTTTTCAAAAATAAATACTTTTCTTATTGAAGATCAACTAGATTCTATCTTAGTTTACACGAAAAAAGAGTTAATTGATTCTTCTAAAGATAAAGAGTATATTGATTATTGTAATTTTCTTCGTGGTTACAGTTTTTACAATAAAAAAATAGTAAAAGAAGCTGAAAAAGAATTTTTAAAAGTTTCAAAAGACTTCAAATATTACAATAATACGATTGCTTTTTTGGGTGCAGTCACATTAGAATCTTCCCAATTTGAAAAAGCGCTCAACTATTTCAAGCAAATAGAAAATTTAACTTCTGAAAAATTATTAATAACAGATCCAACGAAAATAAAAGATAATATTGGGGTTTGTTATTTACATCTAAAACAATATGATGAAGCAGAACGTTATCTAACAGAAAGTCTTGAATTAATAAAGAAACTGAAAGATACGATTCGATTAGTAAGCGCTAATGGAAATTTGGCAGCACTTTATTACGAACAATACAAAGACGCACAAGCAATTCCATATTTTACAGAAGCATACAACTTAGCAAAAACTACAGGTCATTTGAAATCAAAGAAAAATGCAGCCTTAAACATGGCAATAGTTGAAGAAAACAGGAAAGACTACGTAAAAGCAATTCAATACCGAAAAGAATTTGAGCAATGGAAAGATTCTATAAACGATCAAGATAAAATTTATGCAACTGCAAAAGCGGAAGAGAAAATAGCCGTTGAAAAAGAACAAAAACAAGTTGCTATTTTTAAAGCTGATAATAAAGTAAAGATCGCGGAACGAAATACGTATTTGTATTCTGCACTAATTTTGTTTTTAATGCTTGGCGTGAGTGTATATTTGTATCGAGAAAAAGTAAAACGGAATAAGATCATCAATCAGCAAAAAGAAGACTTAGATGAATTGAATGCCACAAAAGATAAATTGTTTTCCATTGTAAGTCACGATTTACGTTCGTCGGTAAATGCGATTAAAACCAGTAATACGAAATTGATTACTAAACTTGATCCTGAAAATAATAAAGAAGTCAAAAGTTTACTTAATAAAAATAGTTCCATTGTAAATAGCGCATATAATTTATTAGATAATTTGCTGAATTGGGCATTATTACAAACAAAACAAACTTTTTTTCAAGTTTCAAAATTACGACTCTCTCCTACTGTAGATCATGTAGCCTATAATTATAAAGCGATTTTGGCTGATAAAGAAATTTCCTTTGAAAATACCGTTTCAAAAGATGAGATTGTTTTTGTAGATAAAGAATCACTAAAAATCATTTTAAGAAATTTGATTGACAACGCGATTAAATTCTCAAATCCGAATGATAAAATTACCATTTACACACAAAACGACGATATCAATTTCTGTCATTTAATAGTAGAAGATACTGGAATTGGAATGGATAATGAAACGCGTAAAGAATTGCTAAAAGACACAACATTACTGTCCAAAAAGAAACATGAAGACATCATTGGTACAGGATTGGGAATGCAACTCTGTAAATCAATGATTAAAAAAAATAACGGCACTTTTTCCATTGAAAGTGAACTCGGAAAAGGCACGAAAATGATAATCTCACTACCAAAAAACCTACCTA